>JACMPN010000624.1 GCA_014377495.1 Candidatus Sericytochromatia bacterium | reverse complement strand
CCCGGCCGCCGTCCCGGTGGCGCAGTCGCAGGCGGTTACGGCCGTCGCTCGCGTCAACGACTACTACCCGATGGGCGAAGACCTGCGGTGGACGCATGAGGATGGACCGCTGCAGTCCATCCTCCCGCGCAAGCCTCGGGCCACGTGGTTCCTGGACATCCGGCGGGGAGATCAGGGTGCCTCGCTAATCGGCATCCAGATGCGCAATCAGGAACGGGCTGGCCAGGTGATCCAGAACAACCGGGGCGTCCTCTTTGCCCCGCAGCAGGGCGATACGATCGGCCCCCGGCACATGCTGTTGAAGACCCCCCTGCTGATCGGCGCCAGCTGGGACATCGTCGCCACGCCCGAAACCACGGTCAAGGCCAGGGTCCTCGGCATCGAGACGGTGGTCGTGCCGGCCGGCACCTTCTCCCGCTGCTTCAAGCTGCAGCTCTAGACCCTGAGCCCGGGCACGGCGGAGCGGACCTATGCGCACCGGTGGCTGGCACCCGGTGTCGGTCTCGTCAAACAGCACAACATCGCCGCCGACGGATCGGTCAGCGCCATCGCCCAGTTGCGCCAGTTTGCCAGCGGCATGGCCCCGAATGACAATGAGATCTCCGGCAATCGGGACCTGTTCAGTCCGCACCACTTCAGGGAGTGCGACGTCAACCGTGACGGCTTTCTCAGCCCTTACGAGGCCGGCCCGCCGGACCTCTTCGATACGGCCGACGTCAATCATGACGGCAAGCTGGCTTACGCCGAGTTCCACGATTCCGAAATGTACCGCTATCAGATCACCCGGCAGTTGGAGCAGGTCAGCCGTGAGTTTTGGTCGATGGACCTCGATTTCGACATGCAGCTCACCCAGCGGGAAGTCCTGCGTCAGTCGATGCTCAACCTGCCCCGCAACATCACGGAGAAAGACCTCCTCGCCGTCGATCTCGATGAGAACGATAGACTCGGCTACCGGGAGTTTCAACTGCTTTACCAACGGCTCTGGAAAGAAACGATGGCCAGCCGCGGCAGGCCGCCCAAGCTGAGCAAGGCCACGGACTAGGACCCCCTTTGTCCAGCTGGCCGCATTGACCAGGCCCGTGGCGCCGTCTTTGGTGACCCTGCCACACGCTTTCCCTGTCGAGACTGTCTAGGCTGCCCCTAGGCATTGTCCCTTTGGGAGGTAAGCATGGCAGCCGTCCGATACCTGTTTCCCCTCTTGTGCGCCTGTTTGTTGCCGGTGACCGCCTGGGCCGCCGTCAGCTACACCTTTCGCCCCGAGCTCCCGACTGCCCGTGGCGTCGACGTCACCAAGCTCAACGACATCGTCCCCAAGCTCAAGGTGGCCACCGGCACCGTCGGCACGATCAAGCCGTCCGGCGGTTCGCTGAAATTGAACGGGCTGACCCTGGAGTTTCCCAAGGGCGCCGTCAGCAAACCCACCAAGGTGCAGTGGGTGGCCCTGCAGCATCCGGACATCCTCTTCGGCTGGGTGCTGGAGCCGCGGGATACCCGGATCGCCAAGCCCCTGACCCTGCATTCACCGAAGACGGACCTCGTATTCCAGCTGACCCAGCTGGGTACGTATGTCCTGATGGCCGACCGCAAAAACGAAGCCTTCCATCTGGTCTCGCTGCCCCTCACCCTGGGGCCGGTCAAAAAAGCGCCAGCCACAAAGCCGGCGCCGGCACAAAAACCCACCCAGCCGGGGCCAAGCAAGGTGTCCTCCCGCCGGTGAAGGCGCAACCCTAAGACTACAAAACACTTTGGGAGAGTCGGTTAGGTCGGGAGCGGCACGGTGGGCCGTGCAACCGCCGCTCAGGCTTCGTCGGCCGCCGCCGGTTGTGGCACAGGGGCTTCGCGGCGTTTTGGCATGACGACCGTCAGGACGCCGTTGTCATAGGATGCCGTCGCATTGTCGACGTCGACGGGGCCGGACAACGTCAATGAACGCTGGTAGGGGCCATAGCCCCACTCCCGCCGGACGTAACGCTGATCCTGACTGGTGTCGTACTTGGCGTCGCTGCGGACGGTGAGGGTGTCGCCGCTGAAGGTGACTTCGATCTCGTCCTTGTGCATCGCCGGCATGGCAAAGACCGCTTCAAGGCACCGCTCTGTCTCAAGGACGTTCACGGGGGCTGCATGCCAGCCCTGGCTCCATTCGTTGAGCTGTTGCATCCCCTCGCCCAACAGGCGGGTGATCCGCGTCTGCCACCGGCGCATGTCCGGCCCCGGTTCCCAATTGATCGGCATGGGTACTCCTCCGGGATGTCCAATGATCCCTGCTTGCCTGCGACACAAAGTCATGACGCATTATTAAGCAAGGTCACCCGACATGGCAACCATCTGCCGACCGATCCAGTGACCGGGCGGTTTGGGGACGCTTTTTGGCGTCGATCAGGCCTCCAGTGTGCTCACCGCCTCGCAATAACGGACGAATGCCTTCATGCCGCCGGAGGCCATCCCCCAGTCGAAGTTTTCGTTGGGCGCATGATAGCCGTGTTCAGGCAAGGAGAGGCCGAGAAACATCACCGGGCAACCGAGATACCGCTGCATGCTGACGACGGCGCCGATGCTGCCGCCTTCCCGTACAAAGGCCGGCTCACTGCCGAATCCAAAGGCGATGGCCTGGCGCAGGGCCGTGGCATAGGGACCAGTCGCCGAACCTTTATACGGTTCAAGTTTGCCGCCCACTTCCAGCCGGATGTCCGGATTCAGGTGTGCGACAAAGGCCCGCACCCGCTCGATGATCACATCGGGTTGCTGGTCGGGGACGAGCCGCATGCTGAGCTTGGCCTCGGCCGTGGGCGGGACGACGGACTTCACCCCGGGACCGCTGTATCCGCCGACGATCCCGTGCACCTCGAGCGTCGGCCAGGCCCAGATGCGGCGGGTCACCTCGGCCACGTCCTGGTGGCGCAGTCCCTTCAGGCCATAAACCCGCTGGAACTCCGCCGGATCAAAGCCGGCGGCGACGAAGCCTGCCTGTTCCTCCGCTGACAAGGGCGCCACCTCGTCGTAAATGCCGGGGATGCGGATATCCCCCGTCCGGGCATCGAGCATGGCGGCGATGACTTCGGCCATCTCGGCCAGCGGGTTGCGCGCCGCTCCGCCCACCAGGCCGGAGTGGACGTCTTTGGTTCCGGTTTCCAACAGGAGCCGGAACGTCACCATGCCCCGCAGTCCCAAAGGGGCGGCTGGTTTTTGGCGGTTGATCCAGATCGTGTCCGACACGAGGACTGAGTCCGTCGCCAGAGCGTCCCGATGGGTGGCCAGGGCCTCGGCGAAGTTCGGACTGCCGATCTCCTCCTCGAACTCCCAGAGGATCCGCAGAGTCAGCGGCACGCCCTGCTCGTGGGCATAGCGCAGGGCATAGACCGCCGTCAGGGCCGGGCCTTTGTCATCGGTGGTCCCGCGGCCCCGGTAGGTGCCGTTGTCGTTGATGAAGGCGAAAGGCTCCGTCGTCCAGCCGGGCTCGCTGGCCGGCTGGACGTCCATGTGGTTGTAGACCGTCAGAGTGCGTTTGGCGTCGGGATGGCGCCAGATGCCGACAACGAGCGGGTGTCCGGCCGTCTCGATAATCCGGGCCTCGGCGCCCATGCGCTGCAGGAACGCCACTGCCCAATCCGCACCCAGGCGGATGTCCGGTTGGCGGGCCGGATCCATGCTGATCGTCGGGATCTCGACGATCGTCCGCAGGTCGGCTTCGAAGCCGGGGCGAGACGCCTCGATATAGGCGTCCAGGTCATGGATGGCGACAGTCATGGGCGTGTCCCCGCAGGCGGATGGCTCGGGCCCGCAGACCAGTGTCTGACTTGTCGAGCCGTAGGCAGTTTACTCCCGCTGAGCCGGATTGACTGCCGATCGTGGCGCAAACGGCCGGCGCACGCCCGACATCGTGGCCATCAGGGTTAAATGCCGCCTAGTCGTCATCGAAACCGGGAATGCCCACCGCTCCGACGGATTGCAGGGCCTCAGCCACCGGTTCGTCCTCGACTTCCGACGTCTCACCGACGTCGGCGGGTGATCTGTCCTGGCTGAAGTCAGACAATAGCGACGCCACCTGCTCCGTGCCCGGCCGAGTCGACCACCGGAAACCCGACGGCCGCACGGGGGGAGGCGTGTCGTCAACGGCATCGGGCGGCTTGCCGTAGGCCAGCCACTCGTCTCGCTGTTGTTGGCGGTACAACACTTCGTTGGTTGCGTCATCCGGTGGCGGGGGGGACAGGTCCGGCATCTCAAAACCGGCCTCGGCCATGAATTCGTCGGCGCTGCCCGACATGGTGATGCGGATCGGTTGTGCCTCAACGACGGCATCCCAGGCGATGGCGATGGCCCGATCCTCGGCCTCCGCCAAGTCGTCGGCTTCCGTCCACGCAGCGCCCGGATCCCCCGTGTGGGCATCCCAGGCCGGTTGGTCGGGGATGTCCTCAGAGTCATCAAGCACCGGGTCCGATACGGTGTGACCGTCGGCATCCGGCCAATCCCCGGAACCAGCCGTGACGCCGTCGGCGAGGGGATCCTCGCCGAGGTCATCGAGTCCGATGTCCATTGGTTCGTCCGTCGCTACCGTCTCCCAATCGGCCCGCCCCATGGTCGGCTCGTCGTCGAACCCACCCCGCCCTCCACCGCCAGCCATCGCCGCTTCAGGCTGCCGTGCGGCGGCCTTTACGACCTTGACCCGGGGAGCAGGTGCGGGTGGAAAGAGAAGTTGTTCGATGCTGTCGATCGTTTCCTTTTCGTCGCGGAGGGCGGCGTACAGTTCCGGGATCAGGTGATCGACCTGGGTGAACTCGGCCGCCTGTGCCTTCATGACGTCACTCTGAGCGTGCGTTTCCCGGATCTGGTCGCTGTAAATGGCGATCTCGGAAGTGTTCTCGATCAGGGTCTGATCGACCCGGCGTTGCCATTCCTGGGTGCGCGCATCGACCTCGGCGATCTGGGCCCGGATACCGGCAAGGTCGCGCTCGCGGTCGGCGATGGTGTTTTCGAGCTTGCGGCAGTCTCGCTCCATGTCGGCGATCCGGCCGTCGAGGGTGACGATCTGGGAGTCGGCCTCTGCCAGTTCGGCCTGCAGCCGGCGGCTGAGGCGGTGGTCGATCTCAAGGACGTCGCAGCGGCCTTGGAGGGCATCATACGCGTCGCGCTCCACTTGAATCCGGGCCCGAAAGGCGTTGTCGGCCTCCGCCTGTGTCTGGATGTAGCCGTCGAATTCCCGTTGTCGGTCGGTGGTATCGGCTTTGAGGGCCCGATGTTTGACGATGAGGGGTTCCAGCAGGGAACGGATTTCCTGCTTGTAATAGAGGCGCTGGGCTTCGTTGTGCTGATTGAGCTGCCCGATCTCGTGGCGAAGCTTGGCCTGCTCGCGCAGATCAGCCTGGCGCATCGCCTCGTCTAGTTCGTTGTCTTCCTCTTCGTAGGTTTCTTCGTCCTCGGCCTCGTCGTCGACATCCTCCTCTTCATCGTCAAACATCCGGTTCTCCTAGCAAAACAGAGCCAAGGCGAGTCGAGGGGGTTTGTCACCGATAGGTCGGCGCATCAGCAAAGCGTGACAAGCCCAGTGGTGCAGTGTCAAGGCGTCATAACGCTGGTGGCGCCGCCGGAGCGCGCCCTTATGCCTAGCATGAACAACGGACTGGGGCCCGATGGGCGCATCCCACCTGATGCCGCACCTGAGCAAGCCCATTCCAGATAGGTAAGGGCTCGCGCTAAAACAGGCCTGACAGGACGGTATGTGAGGCATGGGCTAGAAGGGGAATCGAAGGTTCCGTGCCGGGTCATGGCAAAACCAGGCACTTGTTCGGCCCATTCACCCGCATTCGCGACCGCGGGTGTGGTACGAAAGAGCACATCCTGCCGTGGTAATCCAAGAAAACCCCTGGCAGGCCATGCAGAAAGGAACCGTTTTATGACGATGTGGTACTGCGAGTATCGCACCACCGTTTCCGGGAAAGTCGAAGCCGACAACGAACGGGAGGCCTTGCGGCAGTTCAATGAAGCCCTCGAAGGCCTGGACCTCGGTGCCGGCAACATTCAGGAGTTCAAGTTGGAACGCTCCCGCAGTGGTTACGCCACAGAAGTCATGTCCATCGAGCCCAAGCCGACCCGCCGTCCGCCACCTTGGCGCGCTAATCCCACCCCTTAGAAGCCTCGCGCCGCAGGGGCTCGGTCGCCTGGCCTGCACCGAACACCGTGAGGGGTGGTCAGCACAAGGCTGCTGCGCCATGCTGCGTTAGCGCTCCACCGCCCAGGGTAAGCATCGTGGTGGCGACCGGCGGGTCTCCCGTTGGTCGCCATGGGCCATACCCGGCACTGCATCTCAGCACCAAGCTTGGTCGCACTGACCACGAGAAGCTTTAAGGCCGGACAGCCGGCCCTATCGGTCGGCCGTGAGTAACTCGATCTCGTAGCCGTCGGGGTCCGACACCCAGCTCATGGCCGGACCCTCGTCGGTGACATTGGCGCCATTTGCCTTGAGCGCTGCCAGCGTCTTTGCCATGTCGTCGATTTCGAAAGCGATGTGGACGATGTCCTCGCCCAACTGGAAATCCGGCTCCCAGGGTAAAAAGGCCAGTTCCAACTCGGCACTGGTGCCGGGCAGGGTCAGGTGCGCCAATTGTGTGCCCCGCCCCGACGTCTGGCGGGCCCTGACGGTGGCCCCGAAGTTCTGGACGTAGAAAGCCACCGAGCGGTCAAGATCACGGACCTTCAGGCGGGTATGCAGAAATTTCACGGTGCCTCCGCCCCGAAGGGCCCATCGTCGATACCCGCACAGTGTAACCGGCGATCGTTGGGGTCAGGTCCGGGTCTGCTCCCATTCGGCCTGATGCAGGGCCTCGCGCAGGTCACGGGTGTCGATCCCACAGCCGCAGACAGGACAGTTCCCCAAGCCGCCGTCGATCGTCGCCCGGTCCAGGCTCATCGCCCCGTGACAGTCGGGACACTCGCAATCGAAGACCGCTTCTTGCAGCCATGCCAACATGATGTCACTCCTGTTTACAAGGATTCACAACAGAGTGTAACAAGGCGCCTGGCTGCCGACAACCGGGTGACAAACCGGGCGGAGTTGCGATGCAAACAGCCCGCCAACAGTCTGTTGGCGGGCTGTCCAGGTGATGAGGGGATCAGACCTGGAAGATGGCCGTCCGTTCGGCCCCGACACTGACCATGCCGATTTTGCAGGCCACGAGCTCGGAGAGGCGTGTCAGGTAGGCTTGGGCCGCCGGTGGCAGCTCAGCCCAGGAGCGACAACCGCCGAGGTCCTGCTGCCAACCCGGCAGCGTCTCGAAGACGGGCACGCAGTCGGCCAGATCGGCGGTATAGCGCGGGTAGGTGGTGATGGTCTCGCCATGGAGTCGGTATCCGGTGCAGATCTGCACGGCGTCAAAGCCGGACAGAACGTCCAGCTTGGTCACGGCCAGGGTATCGGTGCCACTGATCATCACACCATACCGCCCGGCCACGGCATCGAACCAGCCGCAACGCCGGGCCCGGCCCGTCGTCGTGCCGAACTCGCCGCCCCGGCTGCGCAGGGTCTCGCCGACCTCACCGAAGTCTTCCGTAGGGAACGGGCCGGCGCCGACCCGGGTCGTGTAGGCCTTGATCACGCCGAGAACCGTGTCGATCGCCTTGGGGCCGATGCCGGCCCCGACGCAGGCGCCTCCGGCGACCGGGTTCGAGCTGGTGACGAAGGGATAGGTGCCGTGATCAAGGTCGAGCAAGGCCCCTTGAGCGCCTTCGAGGACCATCGTCTTGTTGGCGCTGACGGCGTCATGGAGCAGCGACGGGACGTCCGCAAGGTGTGGTGCCAAGCGGGCGCCCAAGGGCACGAGCTCGTCCATCAGGGCCTCGAGGCTCAGCGGCGGCAGGCCGTACAGGTGAGTCAGCCGGCGGTTCGTGTCGGGCAGGTGGGCCTCGAGGAAGGCCTGCAACCGCTCCGGCACGACGAGATCATAGAGGCGGCAGCCACGGCGCGAGACCTTGTCCGTGTAGCAGGGTCCAATGCCCCGTCCGGTCGTGCCGATCAGGGGGCGGGTGCCGCGAGACTCGCCCGACTCCTGGGCCCGGTCCATCATCGGGTGATAGGGCATGATCACGTGGGCCGAGCCGTCGATGCGGACCCGCAGCGGATCGATGCCGGTCTCGACCAAGGCGTCCAGCTCAGCCAGCAAGGTCGCCGGATCGAGGACGACGCCATTGCCGAGCAGGCACAGGGGTTTGGCCGCCAGGATGCCTGAGGGGATCAGGTGCAACTTGTAGGTGCGGTCGCCCACGACGATCGTGTGACCGGCGTTGTTGCCGCCCTGGTAGCGGACGACCACATCACTGTCGGCCGCCAGATGGTCGACGATCTTGCCTTTGCCCTCGTCGCCCCATTGGAGCCCCAGGACCACCGTGACAGCCATGGCTGCATTCCTTTCGCCGGCGAGGTGTCATTCAGGCTCGCCACGTGCGGGTCTCCGAGCGTTGGCAAACCGTGAGAATGGTAGGCGAGCCCCGACTTTCCGGCAATAGCGGGATCGCGACGCACCACAGGGCACCGAGCCCCTGCCGGCTACATGCCTGGTTCGAGGGAGAGATTCTGGAACCGGGTGATATCTTTGTTGAAATACAATTTAACCGTGCCAACTGGGCCATTACGATGCTTGGCAATGATGACTTCGGCCGTATTCTTGTGATCGGAGTCGGGGTTGTAGTATTCATCCCGATAAATGAACATCACAATGTCGGCATCCTGCTCAATGGCGCCCGATTCCCGGAGATCCGACAATTGGGGACGTTTGTTCGTCCGCTGTTCCACGGCCCGGCTGAGCTGGGAGAGGGCCAGGACCGGCACTTTCAATTCACGGGCGAGACTCTTCATCGAGCGGGAGATTTTGCTGATTTCCTGCACCCGGTTGTCGCTGGCACCCGAGCCACCTTCCATCAGCTGCAGGTAGTCGATGATAACCAGGCCAAGTTCTTTGGATTCCGCTTTCAGGCGGCGGCACTTGGCCTTCATTTCCATCGGCGTGATCGATGAGGTGTCGTCGATGTAGATCGGCGCTTCGGACAGGCGGCCGATGGCGCTCGTCAGGCGGCTCCATTCATGTTCGTGCAGTTGCCCGCTACGCAGCTTGAAGGCGTTGATCATCGCTTCACCGCAGAGGATGCGTTGGGCGATCTGCTCTTTGGCCATTTCCAGGCTGAAAATGGCGACTGGTTTCTTGCCGTGGACGGCGACGTGGGTGGCAATGTTCAAGC
Organism: Candidatus Sericytochromatia bacterium; assembly: GCA_014377495.1. Classification (GTDB taxonomy): domain Bacteria; phylum Cyanobacteriota; class Sericytochromatia; order JACMPN01; family JACMPN01; genus JACMPN01. Next base: position 11,035 of record JACMPN010000624.1, on the reverse strand, counting down.
AGAATGCTGTTTTGCCCATGGAGGGACGGGCCGCCAGGACAATCATGTCTGAGGGTTGCAGGCCGGTCAGCAGGTCATCGAGATCCACCAGGCCCGTGCTGGTTCCGTCCTGGGTGACGTCCTCGTTCTCGAAGCGGGCTTCCAGCTTTTCGAAGGCTTCGCTGAGCAGTGGTTTGATGTGGTGCAGCTGGCCACCAATGCTGCGGTTGCTAACGTCGAAGATTTTTTTTTCCGCTTCGTCGAGGACGCCGGCAATGGCCATTTTGGGATCGTAGGCCAGGGCGATAATCTCGTTGCCTGCCCGGATCAGCCGGCGGAGCAGGGCCTTTTCATCGACGATGCCGGCGTGATACTCGGCATTGGCCGTCGTGTGCACGGCATTGGCCAACTCAGCAAGGTAGGCAGCGCCCCCGATGCTGTCCAGCAGTTCCCGTTTGCGCAGCAGGTTGCTCACCGTGATCAAGTCGACGGGATCGCCCTGTTCATGCAGCTGCAGGATGGCCTTGAAGATCGTCTGGTGCGCCTGCAGATAGAAGCTGTCCGGGATCAGGGCCTCGACCACCTTGATCGATGCGTCCCGGTCGATCAGGGCCGCCCCGAGCACGGACATTTCCGCCTCCACGTTTTGCGGGGAGAGGCGATCCAACAAAGCGTCGCTCATCGGGGGTACAGGTCTCTTTCCAGTGTGTGTGTGGTGCGACAGGCATCTGAGCGGCCCGTACGGGCACGGCCACACAAGGTGGTGGTCGCTCAGCGGCGACTGTATCATCTCACGGCAAAAGGGGAGTAAACGCCGGTTACCTGCGTCACAGCACAGCAAGCGAATGGTGTGAAACGGCCATGGGGGTAACGGCTGTCAGCGCAGGGAAACATCATCAGCAGAGGGCCGGACCAGGTATGTGGTTTGTTGTGGGGTCCCCACCTGCCCACCCCACCGGGGCAAGGGACTCTTAGAGACTATCTCAATCAACGACCGGACGCCTGGCACCGCATGGCAGCGCCAGGACTGCGTTACAGTTTCTCACCGGATTACCCCGTCCGCTTCGTCACTGTGCCTTGCTTGGCATTGCCCTTCGGCGCCAGGCTCTGTCTCATTGATTGGGATAGTCGCTTAGCAGGTGTCTGCGTTGGGCCGCTCACCTGCATCCCTCGGAGCGAACCGGCAAGGACAGTACGATGAAACCCCTGCCGCAATGACAGGGGTTTCATCATGTCCGGGGAACCACCGCCAGGAACGGTAGGTTTCCGGGGACGCAGAGTGGCCTGAATCCGGGACGGTTCCTGACGGCAACACCTACGTGGTGCATCGGAAGGGTTCGGCCCAAGGCAGGCTGCTAGGTGGCCCCGGAAGCCTGCCCTTGCACTTCGACGTGGATCTTCGCCTTGACCTTGGCGTGCAGTTGCAGCTCGATCTCGTAGATGCCCACAGACTTGATGGGATCATCGAGGCCGATCTTGCGCTTGTCGAACTCGAAGCCGATCTGCTCCTTCATCGCCTGGGCGATTTCCTTGGTGGTCACCGTCCCGTAGAGTTTGCCTTCGGAACCGACTTTGGACTTGATCACGATCGGCTTGGCACCGATAGTCTTGGCCAGTTCCTGCATCTGCTCGAGCTCTTTTTGCTCTTTGATCGCTTGGGTGCGGTCCTTGTCGGCCTTATCCTTGATCGCCCCGTCGGTGGCCACGACGGCCAGCTGACGCGGAAAGAGGAAATTATTCGCGTAGCCTTCCGATACCTCTACGACTTCGCCGCTCTTACCGAGCGTTTTGACCTCTTTTTTTAAAATGACTTTCATGCGAACGTCCTTCCCTCCCGCCGTCGGGGCCTAGAAATCAACAGAGCTCCTGATGGCGATCGTGTTGGACACGATGTCCTCGCCGGAACCAAACAGGATCAAACTTTTCTGAGAGTACTCGATCGTCAGATTGGGGATGACCGGATTGTCATACACCAGCTGGGCCATGAAACCGGCCCGGTCACCCAGACTGGGCTTGGAACCCTCCAGGAGCTGGCCGTTCTGCAGGGTCAGGGGCTCCTGGATACCGAGGATCAGGCTGGGGATCTTCAGATCGCCCCATTTTTCCGGCGTCTTCAGATAACCGCCGACGATGACCTGTTGATCCTTGGCCGTTTCATTTTCATACTTGGTCGCCACCCCCATCTTCCAGCCGGAGAACCCGCCACCGACGAACGCCGACGCCGCCCGGAACTCGTCCCGCCGGAAGCTGCCCTGCAGACTGCCGCCAAACGTCTCGTTGCCGATGTCCACGACGAGGGACTCGTTGTATAAGGGGTCTTGGACGATTTCACCGAAGAAGAGGGTCTGGTCGGCATCGAGAATCGCCTTGACCTTGACGAGCCCGAAGTCCAGCATCGCCTGGGCGAGGAACAGGTCCGGCTCGGCGGCAATGGTGATCGTCGCCGGTCCGGGACTCACCGAAGCGCCGATGGAAAAGGTGTCGTTCAGCCGGATGCCCCGTTGGCGGGTGCCGCCACGGTTCAGGTTCGGGCTGGCCAGGCCGATGGCCGAACTTTCCCCGAAGCGGCTGCCCATGATCGACTCGCCGAACAAATGGGGAAGCGTCGTCGATGAGCGGATCCCATAGGGCGAACGGTAGCCAAACGCCACTTTGGGATCGAGGAAACCGCCCGGCTTGTATTCGGCCCAGAGGTAGCCATTGTCCATGCCCGATTTGTCTTCGGTCTTCAGGCTGCCCGCTTCATCGATGCGCCGATTGACGTAGGAACCGCCGAAGTTGCCCTTGACCGTCAAAGCAGGGTTGATCTTCACCGACATGTCGAGGCCGAAATTCGAGTAATAACCCGGCCGCTTGTTGTCTTCGAACATGTCCTGCATGCCAGCATCGAAACTGCCGCCGAACCGCACGGTGGGGACACTGTCCTTCAGCGCCGCCAGCTCTTCCTCCAGCTTCTTGATGCGCTCGGCCATGGCCGCATCCGCCAGTTTGAGGCTGTTCGTCTCGGCCTTGAACTCATCCCGCAGGTCCCGCAGGACCCGCAAATCGCTGGTGCCGACGTCACGGCCATGCTGCATCATCTCCTCGACGCGTTGCATGACCCGCATCAGGGCCGCCGCAAATTCATACCGGGTCAGGTTGCGCTGGCCCTTGAACGTCTTGTCGGGAAAGCCTTCCATGATGGCGTATTTTTCGACAATCGCCTGGATCGCCCCAAAGGCCCAGTGATCGACCCGCAGATCCTCCATGTCGGCGACGGAGCTCCGGGCGACGGCCGGACTGCTGATACTGACGCCAAACAAAATGAAACCTGCCGTTAGGGCAACCGTGAGCGCGCGTGCCTGGAACAACGGTGATCTCCTTGTTTGGGGTCGATGGATCGCGGCATGTCTGGAATTGGCGGTCGATGCGGCCTGTGGTGGCGCCGCCCGGAGGGGCTCCCTGCCCACGCAAACCGGTTGGTCAGGTGCAACGGACCTAGCGACCGCCACAACGGACGGATTATAGCGAAGGACCCTCCGGCTGACCACCCTGGATCAAGCACGCGGACGCAAGCCGTCTCGGCCCCTGGATCCACGCCGATCCCGTGCATCCCTGGGTTTGGTGGCCGGTAGGGGTGGTTGCTGAAGTGCCGGGCGTGCTTATAGGATGGTGCAGAACTACTCAAATTGAAGCGTGGCTGCCACGCTTGGAGACGTCTGATGCGCGTGCCTCTGTTCCGTTCCCTCGCCTGCAGCCTGTTGGTCAGCCTGTCGGCTTTTGCCCTGACGCCCGCCGAGCAGGTGACGGCAATACGGAATCAGGTCGCTGCCGACGACCGGATCACCTATTTTGACGTCAAAGCGTCGGCCGGCCCGGCCCCCAAGTCCGTCGTCCTCGTCGGCCGGGTCCTCACAGCCAGCCAAAAGCAGAGCCTGATGGCCGCCTTCGCCAGTGACGCCGCCTCGGTCGTCGACAAGGTCGAAGTCTTTCCCTTTGCCGATGCCGGCGACAAGCCCTATGCCATCGCCAAAATGCCCCTGTTGAATATCCGCAAGGATCCCCGCCATAGCGGCGAACTGATTACGCAGTGCCTGATGGGTCAGCCGCTGAAGCTGATCAAGAGGGAAGCCAACTGGTGGCTGGTCCAGCTCGAAGACGACAACTATGTCGGCTGGGCCGAGGAAAAGGCCATCAGCCGCACGACCGAAGCCGGCTATCGGCAGTGGCGGTCCGCTAAAAAAGTGATGGTCACGCAACCGAGTACCGATCTGCTGGCATCGCCCCGGGGTGATGCGGCCTTTGTCGCCAAGGTGTATTTGACGACCTCCCTACCGGTCATCGGTCAAAAGGGCAGCTTTACCCAGGTCCGCCTGCCCGGTGGCGAGTCGGCGTATGCGCTCGATGGCGCCACGAAGCCCGCTCCCACCAAGGGGGACCCCAGGGCGGTGCCGCAGATCATCGCCGCCGCCAAACGGCTGATGGGTGCTCCCTATCTCTGGGGCGGCACCAGCCCCGTCATGGTCGATTGCAGCGGCCTGAACCAGCAGGTGTACAAGCTGTATGGCTATCTGCTGCCCCGTGATGCCGACCAGCAGCAGGATGCCCTGAAAGTCGTGCTCACCCGCAACGACCTGAAGCCCGGCGATCTGGTGTTTTTCCCCGGTCACACGGGCATGTACATCGGCAGTGGCGACTTCATCCACTCCTCCACCAGCCGCGGCGGCGTGGCGATCAACTCCTTCGATCCCAAACGGTCCAACTACGACGCCTGGTTCATCACGAACTACAAAGGTGCAGGGCGGGTCATCAACTAGGTGACCCATGACGATCAGGGCCTGACGGTCCCGCCGCCAGAGGTGGCCCCTTCCGGCGATTACAACGAAACACCTGCGCCCGCCGACACGCAGCCAATAACAGTCCAGCAGCCCGGACAACCGTTTTGGGCCGTTTGGCCGGCCAGCAGCGGGGCCCGTCAGGGCCTGGCCCTGCTGCTGCTGCTGGCGATCGTCGGCTTTGCCGCCCACGCCGTCCGCCACGTCCTGGCCCCTGGCTTCGTCATGGGCTGGGACAGCATCGGCCATGCCGTGAAGATCGCTTACCTGCGGGATTATCTGCTGCCCCAGGGCCGCTGGGACGGCTGGTTTGCCAACTGGCACGCGGGTTTTCAGCTGTTCCAGTTTTACCCGCCGGGCTTCTATGTCGCCGCCGCCCTGATCACCCTGCTGCCCGGGACGTCGCTGTCTGTCGTGTTCAACGTCATGGCCGTGGCCAGCTACGTCTTACTTCCTGCATCGCTCTACGTGTCATTGCGCTGGATCGGCATGGGCCGCTCCGGCGCCCTGGTCAGTGCGGGCCTGAGCACGCTGGCCGGTTCCCACTATGGCGGCGGCCTGCCGGGCATTTTCGTCACCGGCCTGATCCCGAACACCTGGGGGATCGCCCTGTTGCCCCTGGTCATTGCGGCCTGGTTCACCGGCCTGGATCAACCCAGTCGCCGGCGGGGTCTCGTCATGGCGGCCCTGACCGCCATCCTCGTCCTGACCCACACCTTCAGCACCTATGTCGCCGCTGTCGCCGCTGCCACCCTGCTGATTTTCCACCTGATCCAGCGTCGCTGGCTGCTGATCCCCTACGCCGCCACCGTCACGGCCGGGATCATCACCCTCAGTGCCGCCTGGTTGGTCCCCACACTGATGAAATACAGCTGGCACGGCCTGATTGGGGCCTGGTCGGCGCCAAATCTCCTCGAAGTCAGCCAGGGCATCCTCAGCGGCGACATGGTCACCAGTCACGTTGCCGCCTGGGTGGGCCTGGCGGGGATCGCCATCGGGCTGGCCCGGGGTGGCTGGCGCCGTCACCTGGCGACGATCGCTATCGTGGTGATGGCCCTCGTGTTCGGCATCGTCAACCGTGTTTTGCCCTTCGGCGACATCGTCGGCTCGTCCCAAGTCGTCCGATTCCAGGGGTATCTGGCTCTCTGCCTGGCGATGACTGGCGGCCTGGCGGCCGAATGGCTGTGGACCGGGCTGCGCCGGCTGCCGGGCCGTCAGGCCGCGGCCGCCTGGGCCCTGCCCGTGGCGCTCCTCGCCCTGGTTGGCAAGGTGGACCTGCCCAATCACTTGAGTTTGCGGGGCTGGGCGATCCGGGTGACTTCCGACCTGTCCAACTTCAACGACGTGATGACGATGATGGAAACAGTCAAGGCCGTCACGCAGCCTTCCGACCGTCTGCTCGCCGAGTTTGACTGGAACGCCCAGTACAGCCACGGCAGCCCGCATCTGCTGGATCAGGGCCTGCCCTTGTGGGCGCAGCGGGCGGACTTGGGTGGCAATTTTTCGGAAGGCTCACGGGTCGCCGATCAGCTGCAGGGGATCAACAACATCCCGCTGGCCAACCGGGACCTGTTGCCCCGGCTGCGCCGGTATGGCGTCAGCCATCTGGTCACGTTCAGCGGCAACCATGACACCAAGATGGCGACGGAGCCCGGTCTGCGCCGCCTGGCCACGACGGGCACCGTCTCGCTCTGGGCCATCGAGCCGCCGGGCCGCATCGTCTATGCCCAAAAGCCGCTGACGATGGGGGGCATCCGCCTCGCGCAGGATTCAGTGGTCACGGAGCTGGACAATCCGACTCCGGACAACCGGGTGGTCCTCGCCTACAACGCCTATCCGAACTGGTTCGCCACCTGGAACGGGACGCCGTTGGACTGGACAGAGACGCCGGAGCGATTTATGCAGGTCGTCCTGCCCGCCGGCAAGGGCACCTTGGCCTGGCACTTCCGCTGGTATCCGCTGGAGCGGGCCTGTGACGTTGTGACCTGGGCTGCTTGGGCCGCCTGGCTGTTCCTGGTTGTTTGGTGGAAACGTCATGTTGCAAACCCAACCCCTGCCGTTTGAGACCGCCTTGGCCGAGCACCGGTTCTTCAAGGTGATCTGCGGGGCGAGCTATCGGAACTACGACGTCATCCGCTGGTTGGCGGAGGTCTTTACCCATGCCGGGGCCCATGCCATCGACGTCGGCCTGGACGTGGGCTCGGTCGAGGCGGCCGTGGCCGGGATCAGGACGGCGCAGGCAGCCGGGGCCGGCGGGGATCCGGCCGTGATGGTCAGCCTGGATGCCGGGGGCGACGTGCATTTTTTCCGGATCCGGCTGGACCGGCCGGAATGCACCGACTGCGGGATTTGCCTGCCCAGCTGCCGCTTCGGCGTCTTTGACCTGACCCCCGAGCTGCAGCTGGAGGATCAGAACTGCACCGGCTGCCGGGACTGCCTGCCCGTCTGTCCGACTGATGCCCTGAGTTTGCAGGCCTGGGGCGATGCCCAGGACTACGCCGGGCTGCTGGAGGCCTGCTGGGCCGCCGGGGCAAGGGCCATCGAACTGCACACCGGATCGGGCGACGAGGCCGGTGTCCAGGCTCTGTGGCGGCTTGTCGCGGACCAGCGGGCTCGCTGGCCCTTGATCAGCTTCAGCGTGGGCGACTATGGTCAGGGAACCGAGGCGGTCCTGGCCCTGATCCGGCGAATTGTGGGGTGGGCTGGGTCGGGTATAATCATACAGGTTGATGGTAAGCCCATCAGCGGCCGAACGGGCGTGGAATCGACCTTACCCGCCCTCGAACTGGCTGCACGGGTCATGGCCCTTGACGTGTCCGCCTTCGTGCAGGTCGCCGGAGGCACCAACGACTTGACCGGCTCCCTGGCCCGGGAGCGGTCATTGCCCATCCATGGTGTCGGGATGGGTAGCTTTGCCCGGGCCCATCTCGGGCTCCAAGCAGTCCACGATCCGTCACAGCTTGATCGATGGCAGAGCATTCAGCGAGCCCGTGAGCTCGTTCTCTCAGTCCATCCTTAGGAGGACCCATGGCGATCATCGAGCGCAACATTGCCGACAATATGGACCAATTGCTCGACATCCTGCCCGCTGACATCCGCACCCGGCTCAAACAGCAACCCCAGCTCGACACCCTGCTGGAAGTCGTCCTGGACCTGGGCCGATCGCCGGAGGGACGCTTTCCCGGACGGATCGTCTATTTGCGGGATGAGCCCGTCAGCCAGGAGGAGATCCAGTTCGCTGTCAGCCGGGTCGGCTGCTTCGGCGGCGACAACCGGGCCGGCATCGAGCGCACGCTGCACCGGATCAGTGCCATCCGCAACCGCCGGGGCGACATCGTCGGCTTGACCTGCCGGGTCGGCCGGGCCATCCACGGCACGATCGACATCGTCCGGGACTTGGTCGAGTCGGGCCGCAGCATCCTGATGATGGGCCGGCCGGGCGTCGGCAAGACGACGAAACTGCGCGAGATGGCCCGTATTCTGGCCGAGGACTTCGGCAAGCGGGTGATCATCATCGACACCTCCAACGAGATCGCCGGCGACGGCGACATCGCCCATCCCGCCATCGGGCGGGCCCGTCGCATGCAGGTGCCCACCCCGGACAAGCAGCACGCCGTGATGATCGAGGCCGTGGAAAACCACATGCCCGAAGTGATCATCATCGACGAGATCTCCACCCAGGCCGAGGCCGACGCCGCCCGGACGATCGCCGAGCGGGGCGTCCAGCTGATCGGCACCGCCCACGGCAACTCCATCGAAAACCTGATGATGAATCCCAGCCTCAACGACCTGGTGGGCGGCATCCAGTCCGTCACCCTCGGTGACGAGGAGGCCCGCCGCCGGGGCACCCAGAAGACCGTGCTGGAGCGCAAGGCCCCGCCGACCTTCGACATCGCCATCGAGATCCAGGACCGCTACCGGCTCGCCGTCCACCAGGATGTCGCCGAGGTCATCGACCAGTTGCTGCGTGGCTGGCCACCCCAGCCGGAGATCCGCCTCATCGACGATGCCGGCGAGATCCATATTTTCCACGAGCAGGCGCAGGAGTACTCCAGCCACACCGAAACGGTCGTCGGCAAAGAGTCGCAGTTGATGCGCATCTTCCCCTACGCCGTCAGCCGCAGCCAGCTGGAGCGGGTGATCCGGGGCATGCGCATGCCGGCCACAGTGACCAAGAACCTTGAGGATGCCGACGTCATCCTGCTGCTCAAGAGCTATGCCAAAGGCTCGGCCAAGATCATGGCGTTGGCTGAAGAGAACAAGGTGCCCGTCTACATCGTCAAGTCGAACACCATCCCGCAGATCCAAAAGACCTTGCGGGAGCTGATGAACCTCGACACGGTGAATGGTGGCAACGCCAACGGTTACGACGAGCGACAGGCTGCCGAGGCCGAAGCCCTCGAAGAGGCCCGGGTGGCCATCGAGCAGGTGGCCGTCAACAACCAGCCGATCGACCTGCCTCCACGGGATGCGGCCATCCGCCGGCAACAGGAACAGCTGATCGGTCAATATCACCTGCGGGCCGAGGCGATCGGCGTCGATCCGGGGCGCCGGCTGCGGGTCTTTCCCCGCGGGACGATGTAGCCATACCCTTATGTCATACGTTCATCCGATGGATAGATTGTCACCATGACCGATACCCCTGCGCCCGGCACGTTCATCACCTTCGAAGGGGTGGAAGGTGCCGGCAAAACGACCCAGATCGCCCGTTTGGCGGATTGGCTGGAGCGACAGGGCCGCAAGGTGGTCGTCAGCCGGGATCCCGGCGGCACGGCCATCGGGACCAAGATCCGCGGTATCCTCCTCGATCCCGAAAATGCCAACCTGTGCGACCGTTCGGAATTGATGCTCTATGCGGCCGACCGGGCTCAGCACGTCGTCGAAAAAATCCAGCCCGCCCTGGCGGAAGGCGCCGTCGTCCTCTGCGACCGGTACGTGCATTCGACGCTGGCCTATCAGGGCTATGGCCGGGGCCTGCCGCAGGCGGACATCCGCTGGCTGAACGATTACGCCACCCGGGGCCTGATGCCGGATTTGGTGCTGCTGTTGGACCTGGATCCCGTTATTGGCCTGTTTCGGGCCACGGCCTCGGGTGAGCCCGATCGGCTGGAGCGGGAGGCTTTGAGCTTCCATGCCCGGGTGCGGGCGGGATTTCTGGTCTTGGCAGCGGCCGAGCCGGAACGGTTTGTCATCGTCCCGGGTGACGAACCGGCGGACCGGGTGACGGCGATCATCCAGGAGCAGGTCGCCAAGCGCTGTGGTATAGTCCCCTAGTTGTATTGATCCACGTTGGATTGGAGTTGCCCATGACCACTGCCGTAGTCAACCCCGTCTTGGTCGAGGCCCGGCAAAAAGTCCAGGAAACCGTCGATTTCATCCGCAGTCGGACCACGTCCACACCGGAAATCGCCCTGATCCTGGGATCCGGCTTGGGTGAGTTGGCCGACGACGTGACGGACCGCGTGGTGATTCCCTACAAGGACATTCCCCACTTCCCGATCTCGACTGCCCCGGCCCATGCCGGCAACCTCGTCGTCGGCACCCTCTCGGGCAAACGGGTGATCCTCCAGCAGGGTCGCTTCCACTCGTACGAGGGCTACAACCCGAAAGAGATCACCTTTCCCGTCCGGATCTTCCGGGCCTTGGGCGTCGAGACCCTCGTCGTCACGGCTGCGACCGGCGGCCTGAACAAGCACTTCAAAGCCGGCGATCTGATGATGATCACCGATCACCTCAACCTCACCGGGACGAATCCCCTGAACGGGCCGAACGACGGCGAGTTGGGGCCCCGGTTCCCCGTCATGTTCGATGCCTACAACCGGGATCTCCGGGACACGACCGAGGCCACCGCCCTGCGGGAAGGCATCACCCTGCGTCAGGGCGTTTACGCCGGGATCAATGGTCCGGTCTTCTTCACGCCCGCCGAGCTGCGCATGCTGATCACCCTGGGGGCCGACTCCATCGGCATGTCGACGGTGTTCGAGACGATTGCCGCCGTGCATGGCGGCATGAAGGTCCTCGGCCTGGCGGCCGTGACCGACATGGCGATTCCGGACAGCGGCCACCACAGTGGCGAAGCCGAGATCCTGGCCATTGCCGCCGAGATGGGGCCCCGTTTCCGCCGCCTCGTCAAAGCCGTCCTCAACGAGATCTAAGGTCCCCAAACGAAACAGGGGGCGGGGGGGGCAAACCGCCCGCCCCCCGGGGGGTTTGGGGGCGGCCTGGGGGGGGGGGGGGGGGTT
>JACMPN010000623.1 GCA_014377495.1 Candidatus Sericytochromatia bacterium | reverse complement strand
TCCAGCCCCAGCAGCGTGGCGATTTGTCTAGGGCTGACCATTGGCGCCTCCGAGCAGGACGTATGCGTTCAGGTTGAACGTCACCTGCAATTGCTTCTTGCCTCCGCCGGGTTTGCCGATCGGGGCGAGCATCATGCCGTCAGCCGACAGCGTCCGCTCGTACCGTTCGAAGGCTTGGAACATGTCGACCAGGTTCGGGTAGGACCCGCTGGCCGAGATCTTGACCGGCAACTGCCGCATCTGGTTTTGCAGATTGGCCGTCGCCTTGCCGTCGCCGACGATTGCCGCCGGCAACGCTACCGGCGCCAAGGCGCCGGGGACGAAGGTCTGCAGCATGATGTCGTGGTTGTTGGTCATCGACTCGATGTCGACCAGCAGGGTCGGCACGTTTTCCGTGCGGGGGATCTGGGCCTCGAGCCGATGCAGATTCGACTCGATGCGGGCAAACTCCGCCCGCAGCGCCGGCAGCGTGGCGACCTGTTTCATTTTGGCGTCCCGGTCCAGGGTCAGGGCGTCGATCTCGACGCCCCGGTCCACGTACGAGTCGTACGTCGGCTTGTTCAGGTACAGGCCGGTGCCGACGATCAGCACTGCCACGACCCCGCCGGCGATCATCTTCTGTTTATCCGTGATCGTGTCGGTGTCGATATTCAGCCCAAAGGCTTTGATTTCCACGGCTAGCCTCCCACCTTCGCTGCGGCAGCGCCCTGGCTACCCTTGAGAGCCTCGGCCCCCTTGCTGGCGTTGGCACCGGAGTCCCTGGACATCCCGGAGGCCCCTGGCTTGGCTGGCGCATCGCTGGCGCTGCCCGCCGGCACCGCTGCGGCAGCCACGTCGCTGGCGCCCGCTGCGGCGACGTCAAATTTCAGTTTCGCCGTCATCGTGAAGTGCACCCCGGTGCCATCCTTGCCAATGCTCTTGTTGGATCCGGTCAGGGTCACCGTCTCAAAGAGGGGTGAGGCCTGCATGTTGGCCAGGAAGAAGGCGACCGTCTGGTGATCGAAGGTGTTCCCCGACAGGGTCAGGGTTTCCGCCGCCACGGCGATCGTCTCGATCCACAGCGAATCCGGGGTGATGTCCCGGACCTCGTTCATGAAGCGGCTCCAGGAATACGTCCGCCCGGTGACGTATTCGAGGATGCGCTGTTCGGCGAGCGCCGTTTCCTTCTTGGCATGGATGTTCTTGATTTCGCCCAGCTTCCCTTCGAGGGCCTGGATCTCCTCGCCGAGACGCACCTTGTCCGCTTCAGCGGCAGCGAGCAGGCCGTCCATGACGAACGTGCCGCCCACCGTGATGACCAGGGCCCCGATGACGCTGACGGCGGCAATGAGGATGCCCCGGTCGACGGGGATCCCGACGCGGCTGCGGTTGCGTTCCTTCTGCTCGATGCCGAGCAGATTGATATTGATCGTGGTCACGTACCCTCCACGCCCCGGCGGGCCAGGCCGATGGCCGTTGCCAAAATCGGCGCCTGCTCCACGAGGAACTCAGCCGGGTACCGGGTCTCATCGAAGCGGAACCCAACCGGATTGCCGATCTCGACGTTCAGTCCCAGATATGTGGCCAGGTGTTTGTCCAGGTGCTTCATTTTGGCGCCTCGGCCGCTGAGGATGGCATGACCGATCTTCTCGACGCCCTGGGACTGGTGGAAGTACTCCAGGGAGCGTTGGATCTCCGTCGTCAACTCCCGCAGAGTCGAGCGGATCTCCGTTGCGGCCTGTTCCACCAGGGGGTCGTCGGAAGGTTCGGCACCGGCGACCGGCAGGACCAGCCGGTCATGGATGGCGATGGCCTCTTCGAGGCTGACGTTCAGGCCTGTGGCGATCACCTGGGCAAAGGTGGCGGATCCGATCGGAATGCTGCGGCTGAACCGGGGCACCCCGTCCTTCATCACGTTGATGTCCGTCGTCTCGCCCCGGATGAGGACGAGGACGACCGGCTCCGGGCTGTCCATGGCCGGCCCGAGGGCCCGGGCGACGGCGAAGCTGGCCACGTCGACAGCGACCAGTTCCAGGCCGGCGACCGTGATCGCCTCCAGGTAGGAGCTGATCAACTGTTTCTGAGCGGCCACCAGAAGGACTTCGGTCTTCTGGGCGCCGTCTTCTTCGACGGTGGCCAGGGCCTGAAAGTCGAGGTTGACGTCGCTGACGGCGAAGGGAATGTACCGCTCGGCCTCGGCGAGGACGACCTCCCGCAGTTCCTTGGGCGACATGGCCGGGAACTTGATCGTGCGGATGATCGCCGCCTGCCCGCTGACGGCGGTGATCGCCTTGCGGCATTTGAAGCCTTCGACGGCCATGATTTCCTGGATGGTGGCCGCGACCTGGGTCGGGTCGACGATTTCGCCGTCCCGCACGGCCCCGACGGGTGTCGGCGCCATCCCCAGATTGACCAACTCGAGTTCGCCCTTCTTCTTTGACATCTCCACGAGGATAATCGCCTCGTTGGTGATGTCAATGCCGATAGGCCGCTCCCGGTTGAAGAGATCCCGTATGTTCACGTTGCCCCCTAAAACCTGTCCGCCCTAGACCATCCAGCCCAGGTACCACGTCCAGATGGCTTGGCCCCAGATCAAAGCGATCACGGCGCCCACTGCCATCGATGGTCCGAATGGATAAGGCCGGCTGGATCCCCGCTGGATCAGCATGCCCAACCCGACGATGGATCCCACCAGAAAACTGAGAAACATCCCGACGGCCATCGCCGGCATGAGCAACCAAGCCCCCAACATGGCGGCAAAGCGCTCGTCGCCCGCACCCAGACCGTCTTTGTGGAAAACGACCTGGGCCACTTTGCGGACTGCCCAGAAAAATCCAAACCCAAACCCTGCTGCCAACGCCCCGTGGAGCAAATCCCCCCGTGACCACTGGTAAAAGAGCCCCAGTGCCAGGCCCGGATAGCTAGTCACGTCCAGGATCCAGCGATGATCGATGTCGATCCAGAAAATCACCATCAGCAGAGCGGCAAAGACGCTCCAAACCAACAGGTCAACCGTCGGACCGAAATACCACGCCAGACCAGAGACCGCGAGCCCCATGGCCAATTCCACCGCCGGGTACCGCCCGGACACCGGTTGCCGGCAGGCAGCGTTGGCACACTTCCCACCGATGAGCAGCCAGCCGAGGACCGGTACGTTGTGCCAGGGCTTGATCGCCACGCCGCAATGCGGACAGGCGGACCCGGGCGACACGAGCGATCTCCCGTACGGGACCCGATAAATCACCACGTTCAGGAAGCTCCCAATGGCGCAGCCAAACAAGAAACCGAAAACGGCTACGACCGCGGACATAGGCACATCGCCTCCAGGAAAGTTCCGTACTCACTATCGCCCGCTGCACTAGGATGCGGCTGTGTGTCGGGTCACAGGGGGATTGTAACCCCTGTCACCCGCCCAAGCCCTCAAATGGCGCCATGTGTGCCGACTATCACATGCTGGAAGCTCGTAATAATCCCGTACTTGTGGCAGTGCAAGCGCATGGTAAGCCGCTTTCTCTCCCCCAGCCGGAAACGCGGGAAACGGGTGGCGGACATCGTTAAAATTATTCCGTGGCGGCCAAATAACCCGTTCGCCAGTAGGGCTGCGAACCTCAGTCACTGGCGTGCAAATCCTGGCCGGACAATCTCCCGTTGGCGGGAGTCCGGGCGCTGAGGCCGGCACCCGTGCGACTGAAATCATACCAACCGAGCCCTGGCCTCACGCCTGGCCCCAGGTGTCGATACGCTTACGATCCACCCGTGCCGCTGCACTGCCGGCGCGAGCGAACAGGAGGGGTCTGGCGGCCCCAAACGCAAGGAACGGCGGCCCACCGCGTACTCGAGGTACGCAAGGGCCGCCGTGACGCAGCGATTGGGGTTGTCAGACCCCTCTTAGACAGTCATGCCTTCGGGCTCAATAATCCCGTAATCGCCGTCGCGCCGTTGATAGACGATGTTGATCTCTTCCGTCTCGTTGTTGCGGAAGGCGTAGAAGTTATGGCCGAGCAGCTCCATCTGAGAGGCGGCATCTTCCACGTTCATCGGCTTGACCGTCAGCCGCTTGTTCTTGACGAACTGGCGGGCGATGGCCTCTTCCTCCTCGCTCATGCCCGTGCCGGTGGAGGCGAGGGCGATGGAGGTCTTCAGGCGACCGGAGTGGTTGTGCATCTTCTTTTGCTCGTAGCGCTTGAGCTGACGGGCGATCTTGTCAGAGACGAGATCGATCGCCGAGTACATGTCAGCAGCGGCCTCCTCGGCCCGGATGACGGCGCCGGCGGCGTAGATCGTCACTTCGACGATCTGGGGATCCGTGATGCGGGGGTTGCGGTGGACACTCAGTTCCACATTGCATTCCTGGATGTGGTGACTGTACTTGTCCAGGGTCCCCAGTTTCTTTTCGACGTAATCCCGCAAAGCCGCCGTAACGTCGACATTCTTGCCTTTGATGACGAGGTTCATAACCGGTCCTCCTTAAAACGCGCCGAAACCATTCGGCTGTTCACCAGCAGTCATAATCCGGGATCGCTCCGCCACACACATCAGGGGTTTACTGCAAACGCCCGAAAGGCGCTTGGCCCCAATCCCGGGTGAGCAAGCGTTCTCTGTGGGCCGCTCGTGGGCCTGCTGCTTCCTGTACCCGGCATGTGGTTTTTTCATGCGATTTCTAGAGCCTCCATCGGGCTCGCTAGCGCAGCGCAGCCGGATTTCGTATACAACAGAATACACCCTGACACCCTTGCTTGGAAACCCGCAAGCGACAAGGGCTTCAGCATGCCAATGCAACGCTGGAAGCCAGTAGGGGAGCGAGAAAATGGCCTGTTTCGCTGGCTTTGACCGCCGCCACCATTTCCGGGGTTCCGGCAGCCACGATCTGCCCACCGCGATCGCCACCACCCGGTCCCAGATCGACCAGATGGTCCGCAACCTTGATCACGTCGAGGTTGTGTTCGATACAGAGGACCGTATTGCCCATCTCGACGAGCCGCTGCAGGACTTCGAGCAGTTTGGCCACGTCGGCGAAGTGCAGGCCCGTCGTCGGCTCGTCCAACAGGTACAGCGTCCGGCCCGTGCCACGCCGGCTCAGCTCGGAGGCGAGCTTGACCCGCTGCGCCTCGCCCCCGGACAGCGTCGTGGCAGACTGGCCGAGGGTGATGTAGTCCAGGCCCACATCGAACAGCGTCTGCAGCTTCGTCGCCGCTCGCGGGATGTTCGCAAAGAAGGCCAACGCCTCTTCCACCGTCATCGCCAGGACGTCGGCGATGTTCTTGCCCTTGTACGCCACTTCCAGCGTCTCGCGGTTGTACCGTTTGCCGCCGCAGACTTCGCACGGGATGTAGACGTCGGGCAGAAAGTGCATTTCGATCTTCAGCATGCCGTCGCCTTTGCAGGACTCGCAGCGGCCCCCTTTGACGTTGAAGGAAAAGCGCCCTGGCATATAGCCCCGGGCCTTGGCTTCATTCGTCATCGCGAAGGTTGCCCGCAAAATGTCGAACAAGCCTGAATAGGTGGCCGGATTCGACCGCGGGGTGCGCCCGATCGCCGACTGGTCGATGGCGATCACTTTGTCGATGTGCTCGCTGCCCAGCAACTGCTTCAATCCCGGGACCGTCGTCTCATTACCCTGCATGTGTTGGATCAGTGTCGGCAGGATCAGCTCGTTGACCAAAGTCGATTTGCCCGACCCGGAGACGCCCGTGACGCAGACGAAGCTGCCCAGCGGGATGTCGCAGTTGAGGTTCTTCAGGTTGTTCAGCTCGGCCCCACGCACCTTCAGCGTATGACCGTTGCCACTGCGGCGGACCGGCGGCACGACGATCTGCCGGGTGCCCGACAGGTACTGGCCTGTGATGCTGCGGGGCTCGGCGATGATGTCCGCCACGTCGCCCTGGGCGATGATCTCGCCGCCGTGTTTGCCTGCCCGCGGGCCGATGTCGACCACGTAGTCGGCCTGCCTGATCGTGTCCTCATCATGCTCAACGACAATCACCGTGTTGCCCAGGTCGCGCAGGTGGGCCAGCGTCTTCAAGAGGCGCTCATTGTCCCGCTGGTGCAGGCCGATGCTGGGTTCATCGAGGATATAGAGGACGCCGACGAGCCCGGAGCCGATCTGGGTGGCCAGGCGGATGCGCTGGGCTTCACCACCGGAGAGGGTGTTGGCCGTGCGGTCCAGGGTCAGATAGTCCAGCCCGACATCCAAGAGGAACGTACTGCGGGCCTTCAGCTCCTTCAGGATCGGACCGGCCACCGGGAGCATCCGATCCGTCACGGGCAGGGAATCGAGCCAGTTGGAAAACCCGGTCAGACTCTTGGCACAGGCTTGGGCGATGCTCAGCTCACCGATCGTCACTGCCAGGGCAAACGGACGCAGACGGGCACCGGCGCAGTCTTTGCACGGACGGGGCGTCATATAGTCCTGCAGCTCTTCCTTGATCGTCTCGCTGGTAGACTCGGTGAACCGGCGCATCAGACTGGGGATGACCCCCTCGTAGCGGGTTTCGTAACCCTTGGCGCCATGCCAGGACTCGACCGGCAGCCAGAACTTGTCGTTCGGCGGTCCGCCCTGCAAAATCAGCGCCTGATGGGCCTCGCTGAGGCGCTTCCATGGCTGGTCCAGGGGCACCTTAAAGTGCTTGCCCACGGCCTTGATCAGCTCGATGTAATAAGGATTGCCCGTCCGGGACCAGGGGTGAATGGCCCCTTCGAGCAGGTTTTTCGTCGGGTTCGGCACCAGCTTGTTGGGATCCAGCTCCAAGCGTGCGCCCAGCCCATGACACCCCGAACAGGCGCCGAACGGTGAGTTGAAGGAAAAGAGCCGGGGCGAGACCTGGCCGAGGGAGATGCCGCAGTCGC
>JACMPN010000622.1 GCA_014377495.1 Candidatus Sericytochromatia bacterium | reverse complement strand
CATCAGCCAGGCGCCGAGCCTACCGTAAGCCGTCGGGGCCTGCGGCTTGCGCCGGATCACCGGCACCGGCTCGGGGGCGTATGGCCCAGGGCATCGGCCACGGTAACGTCCGCACCGCCCAGTGCGAAGCCTTGGGCCGTCGCCCAGCTGCCGTCCGCCAGGGCGCGCCACAGCGACGGCAAGTCTGCCGGTTGACCGGCCACGTTAGCCAGGTCCAAGAGTGCTGTCGTTTTGGCCATGACTCCACCCCTTCTATTTGGGATCTTAATCAACCCACCGATAGAACCTCGCACCGGCGCGACTAAACCGACAGCAGGAGTCCAAGGCAGGCCGTGTTGGAGGGAACGGCAGGCCGATCGGCTGCGGTGAATAAGCAGAGAAAGAAAAACGCCAGGAGATTCAACACGATATCTGTAACGTCCGTCACCCGGGGATCACGCTATGGGCGGGACACTGAGGGCGCCTGGCGGCTTAAAACGGGGGAAAGCCGCTGACTCCCCACCGTTACGATTCGCATAAAGTGCATAACCTCGGCTTAATCAGCGGTTGCGGTGCCGGCGGGCGGTATGGCGGGCCCGGACCGGGTGACGGCCACCGAAAAAAGATGCCAAATGAGCCTTGATCCCCTGTTGCCATCGCCCGGGGGTCTGACCTATAGTGAGCTTGTTAGCACTCGACACCGTTGAGTGCTAACAACCAAAACGAAACCATCCTCAAGTTTCTAAAACTTGGTTTAAGGAGAAATACGATGTCCACGGCAACCAAGACTCTTTTGCGTCCCCTCGGCGAGCGCGTCGTCGTCAAGCTCGTCCAAGCCGAAGAGAAGACCCGCGGCGGCATCATGCTGCCCGACACCGCCAAAGAGAAGCCGCAAGAAGCCGAAGTGCTCGCGGTTGGCCCCGGCAAGCTGCTTGACAGCGGTGCCCGCTCGCCCATCGAGCTGAAGGCCGGCGACCACATCCTGTTTGCCAAGTATTCCGGGACCGAAGTCAAACTCGAAGGCGAAGAGTATCTCGTCATCGCCGAGAAGGACATCCTGGCGGTCATCGAGCGCTAGTCGCTCGCTTCCCCTCTCCCAATCAAACCTTTGATTACTCCCATTTAGGAGACACACATAATGGCCAAACAGATTTTGTTCGACGAGCAAGCCCGCCGCGCCCTGGAAAAGGGTGTCAATGCCGTGGCTGACTGCGTCAAGATCACCCTCGGCCCCAAGGGCCGTAACGTCGTGCTCGAGAAGAAGTTCGGCGCTCCCCAGATCGTCAACGACGGCGTGACGATTGCCAAAGAGATCGAGCTCGAAGAGCCGATGGAAAACACTGGCGCCCAGCTCGTCAAGGAAGTCTGCTCCAAGACCAATGACGTTGCCGGCGACGGCACCACCACCAGCGCCGTCCTCGCCCAGGCGATGATCCGTGAAGGCCTCAAGGTCGTTGCGGCCGGCGCCAACCCGATCATGGTCAAGCGCGGCATCGAAAAGGCCGTGGCGGCCTGCGTCGAAGAGATCAAGTCGCTCTCCAAGCCCGTCGAAGGCAAAAAAGCCATCGCCCAGGTCGCCACGATCTCGTGCGGCGATGAGCAGATCGGCGATCTGATCGCCGAAGCGATGGACAAAGTCGGCAAAGACGGCGTCATCACGGTCGAAGAGTCCAAGACGATGGGCACGCAGCTCGAAACCGTCGAAGGCATGCAGTTCGACAAGGGCTATGTGAGCCCCTACATGGTGAGCGATCCCGATCGCATGGAAGCCGTCCTCGACGAGGCCCTCATCCTGATCACCGATCGCAAGATCACCTCAGTTGCTGACCTGGTGCCGGTCCTCGAGAAGGTTGCCCGCGCTGGCAAGCCCCTCATGATCATCGCCGAGGACATCGAAGGCGAAGCGTTGGCCACCCTGGTCGTCAACAAGCTCCGTGGCATCCTGAACAGCGTCGCCATCAAGGCCCCCGGCTTTGGCGATCGCCGCAAGGCCATGCTCGAGGACATCGCCATCCTGACCGGCGGCAAGGTCATCAGCGAAGAGCTGGGCCTCAAGCTGGAGAACGCCACGGTCGACATGCTCGGCAAGGCCCGCCAGGTCCGTGTCACCAAGGACAAGACCACCATCGTGTCGCATGCCAAGGACACCCCCGAAGTGCAAGCCCGGATCAACCAGATCCGCAAGCAGGTCGAGGACACCGACAGCGAGTTCGATCGTGAAAAGCTGCAGGAGCGGTTGGCCAAGCTGTCGGGCGGCGTCGCCGTCATCCAGGTCGGCGCTGCGACTGAAACCGAGCTCAAGGACCGCAAGCTCCGCATCGAAGACGCTCTGGCCGCCACCAAGGCTGCCGTCGAAGAGGGTATCGTCGCTGGCGGCGGCACCACGCTGCTCAATGCCATCGCCGGCCTCAAGAAGCTTGAAGCCAACCTGAGCGCCGATGAGAAGATCGGTGTCCAGATCGTCGAACGGGCCCTCGAGTACCCGATCCGCCAGATCGCTGAAAATGCCGGCATCGAAGGTGCCGTCATCGTCGAGCAGATCCGGGCCCGGAACACGGCTGGCCTCGGCTACAACGCCTTGACCAACGAGTTCGTCAACATGATCGACGCCGGTATCGTCGATCCCGCCAAGGTTACCCGGTCCGCCCTGCAGAACGCCGCCTCCATCGCGGCGATGTTGCTGACGACCGAAGCCCTGGTTGTTGAAAAGGTTGAGCGCAAGGGCGCTCCTGCCATGTCCGGCGGCGGCATGGGCGGCATGGGCGGCATGGACTTCTAAGTCCCGCCAAACAGGCTCGGCAGCGGCTCCCTTCGGGGGGCCGCTGCTTTTTTACGCGTGGCAAGGTTCCCCGCAAGGAGAATCGAGGGTTGGCAAGCGTTCTGCGAAATACCTAGCCGCCGACGACGATACGACCGCTCTTAATCACCGTCTCGACCAGGTTGACACCAAAATGGCTGGGCAGGTAATCCAGCGAGGGCGCGTCCCAAATGACGATGTCCGCCTGCATCCCGGGCGCCAGTCTGCCCACCTGATCGGCGATGCCGAGACTGGCTGCGGCGTTGTGGGTCGTTGCCGTCAGGCATTCGCCGGGCGTCATGTGGTTGTGTAGACAGGCCAGGGTCATCATCAGGGGCAAGGACTCGCTGAAGGAACTGCCCGGGTTGAAGTCCGTCGACAGGGCGATCGGCACGCCCAGCTCGCGCATCCGCCCGACCGGGGCCACCCGCCCCAGATTCAGATAAAAGGGTGTCCCGGGCAAAATGATCGCCACCACCCCCGCCGCCGCCATCGCCTGCATGCCGGCGTCGCTGACACAGAGCAGGTGGTCGGCCGACAGGGCCCCCATTTCGGCGGCCAGGGCCGCCGCCCCGACGTCGCCCAGTTCGTCGGCATGGATGCGGGCCCGCAACCCCAGGGCCTGGGCCGCCTGCAGGATGCGGCGGGTCTGATCGAGGGTGAAATACCCCTCGTCGCAGAACACGTCGACGAATCGGGCCAATGGTGCCACCTCCGGCAACATGGCCAGGACGGCCTCCGTCTGGGTCTCGAGCGTGAAGCCCGGCGGCACGGCATGGGCCCCCAGAAAAGTCGGCAACAGCGTCAGCGGCTGATGCGCCGCCAGGTAGGCATAGACCTGGAGGATCTTGCGCTCGTTGGCCAGATCCAGCCCGTAGCCGCTTTTGACTTCGGCTGTCGTCGTCCCGTGGGCCAACATCCGGGCCAACCGCTCGCCGGTCAGCGTGACGAGCTCGTCGAAACCGGCCGCCCGGGTCGCTGCGACCGTGGTGTTGATGCCGCCGGACATCTGTTTGTCGCCCCGGGCCCCGTGGATGCGGGCGACGAAGTCCCGGCTGCGGTCGCCGGCAAAGGCGGCGTGGGTGTGGGAATCAACCAGGCCCGGCGTCACCAGACGACCGGAAGCCTCCAGCACGACCGTCTCGGCCGTCGGCGGACACGCCTGCATGACGGCATCCGTCGGGCCGACGGCGACGATGTGGCCCCCGGACACGGCGACGGCCCCGTCGGCAATGCGGTGGGGATGGCCGAAGGCCTCACCGACCAGCGGTCTCGGCGAGTCGGCACTGGGCGTGACCAGTTCGGCAGCGTGGATGATCAGGAGATCGATGGTCATCAGACGGCCTCAAGCGTCCCGGATGCCCCGTTAACGCCGGCAGGCAGCAAGTCGGCAATGCTCGAACCCTCCAGCACTTCGAGCATCCGGGCTTGCGCCTCGCCCCAAATCTGTTGCAGGCGGCAACCCTCTTCCACGGGTTTTTCGAAAAAGCAGACATCATCGGTCAGGAGACACGGATTGATGGCCATGGGCCCCTCGATGGCTTCGAGGACCTGGCGGATGGTGATCGACCGGGCAGGCCGCATCAGCTGCACGCCGCCCTGCGCACCGCGCACGGCCCGCACGAGACCGGAGCGGCTGAGGTCCAGGATGATCTGGGCGATGTACTTGGGGGGGATATGCCGATGGTGGGCAATGTCCCGTGAGAGCAGCAGTTCGCCGGGCTTGGCCATCGCCAGATAGGTCAAAGCCTGAATGGCATACTCGGCTTTGCGCGTGATCCGCATCCCTGCTCCCTTCGCCGGGCATGATTTGCTCAGCGTACTCAGCCAGATTATAACAAACCCGCTCACCAACAAAACCAGTCAGCTCCGGGCTTCGCTGCCGTGTTGCCACAGAAGGCCGGCCCGATTCGGCAGCTGTGGCTCATGCCCGTTCCTGCGCCGGCGTGCTACTCCACCCCGTGTGCCTGAGCGGAGAAGGGAGCCCCCCATGGTCGAACGCGCCTCGGACCCCGGTTTTTCATGGGCCAGTCGGCAGCTGATGCTGCGGGGCTTTGTCATTGCCGGCTTCAGCTATGTGCTGATGGCCTACGACTGGTCCCTGCTGACGGGTCCGGCCCTGGCTGCCGCCGTGGGCCTGTTAATGGCCGGCCTCTGCGGATTGGCGGGTGCCTGGCAGGGCCGCCGCAGCCAGGCCTGGCCGCTGCGCCTGGCCGACGGGGGGCTCGATATGATCTTTGCGGGGGTGATGGTCTTCACGGGCCTCACCTCACCCGCCAGTTCGGTGGACGTCTTCGGCCTGTGGACGGTGCTGATCGGCCTGGTCCTGATCGTCCATGCGCTGCCGAGCCGGTTCCGGGACCATGGGCCCCGCTGGGCCTGGGTCTGGACGGGGATCTTCTGTGCCCTGACCGGTGCCTTCACGTGGCTGTTCCGGGGCGTGCCCGATGCGACGGTGGCCCAGTTCACCGGGGCCTTCGGCCTGATCGCCGCCACCCTGGTCATTTTGCTCGGCATGGACCTGTCGGACCCCGAGGTGCTGGCCATGCCGGATCAGGAATCGCCGGCCGAATCGCACCATCGCCATAACGAGATCACCTACCGGCCGACGGCTCCAGACAAGGACGCGGCCTAAGAGGCTGGATCCCTAGAGGT
>JACMPN010000621.1 GCA_014377495.1 Candidatus Sericytochromatia bacterium | reverse complement strand
TTCGAGCGCTTTTTGAACCCGGAACGGGTGAGCATGCCCGATATCGACACGGACTTCTGCATCGACCGGCGGCAGGAAGTCATCGATCATGCCAGCGAGCTGTACGGGGCGCCACGGGTGAGCATGATCGTCACCTTCGGGACCCTGGGCGCCAAAGCCGTGCTCAAGGACGTCGGCAAAGCCCTGGGCTTCAGCTATCAGGACACGGACCGGCTCTCGAAGATGATCCCGCCGGGGGTCGGCGTCAGCCTTGCCGATGCCCTCGCCGACGGGCAGGAGCTGCGCCGGACCGTCGACACGGACCCCCAGATCGCCCGCCTCGTCGAGCTGGCCAAAAAGCTGGAGGGTCTGGCCCGGCACACCAGCATCCATGCCGCCGGCGTCGTCATCTCGAAAGACCCCCTCGAAGAGGTCGTGCCCATCCAGATCTCGCCGGAAGGCCAGGTCGTTGCCCAATACGAAATGGGCGATCTGGAAAAGCTCGGCCTGCTGAAGATGGACTTTCTGGGCCTGCGCAACCTGACGATGATCGACCGGGCCCTGCAACTGATCAAGGAAACCCGCAACATCGATCTGGACATCGACGTTTTGACCTTCGATGACAAAAAGACGTATGAGCTGCTAAGAACGGGCAACGTCATCGGCGTGTTCCAGTTGGAAAGTTCGGGGATGCGCAAGCTGGTCAGCGACCTGGCCCCGACGCTATTCGAAGAGATCATCGCCCTGCTGGCCCTGTACCGGCCCGGCCCCCTGAAATCGGGGATGGTCGCCGAATTCGTCGAACGCAAACACGGCCGCATGGCGATCACCTATCCCCACAAAGATCTGGAAATTATCCTCAACGGCACGTACGGCCTGATCGTCTATCAGGAACAGATCATGCAGATCGCCCAGATCATCGGCGGCTACAGCCTGGGTGGCGCCGATCTGCTGCGCCGGGCCATGGGCAAAAAAGACATGAAGGAGATGGCCAAACAACGCTCCACCTTCAGCGAGGGCGCCGCCGGCCGGGGCATCGACCCGACCCTGGCCACCAGCCTCTTCGACACGATGGAAAAGTTCGCCGAGTACGGTTTCAACAAGTCCCACTCGGCCGCCTATGCCGTCGTCACGTACCAGACGGCCTACCTGAAGGCCCATTACCCCGCCGAGTACATGGCGGCCCTGCTGTCCAGCGTCATGTCCACGCAGGACAAGATCATGCTCTACACGGGCGAAGCCCGCCGCATGGGCCTGACCGTGCTGCCGCCGGACATCAACGCCTCCAAGCTCGGCTTCACGGTGGAGAACGGCGCCGTCCGCTTCGGCCTGGGGGCGATCAAAAACCTCGGCGAAGGCGCCATCCTCGGCCTCATCGCCGACCGGGAGGAAAAAGGGCCCTATGCGTCCCTGTTCGACTTCTGCTGCCGGGTCGATCTCAAACTGCTGAACAAGCGGACCCTGGAAAGTATCATCCATGCCGGGGCCTTCGACGCTTTTTCCACGAATCGCCGGGCGCTGATCACCGGCCTCGATGCCGTCCTGGACGCCGCCAGCTTCCGCCAACAGGAAGCCGACATCGGCCAGACGTCACTGTTTACGCTGATGGGCACGGACACGGAGATCGCCACGCCCCATTCCGAGCCGCCGTTGCCGAACGTGCCGCCCTACGGTCGGGACGAGGAACTGAAGCTCGAAAAGGACCTGCTCGGGCTCTATATCTCGGGCCATCCCCTGGCCAACTCGGCGAACCTGATCGACATCTTCGCCTCCCACACGATCGCCGACATCAACGAGGTGGAGGACGACACCCCGCCCCGCCAGGGCGGCGATGAGGAGGGTGGCGGCGGCGGGCGGCGTTTCTTCCAAAAGGAAATGCCCGGCGAAGTGCTGGTCGGGGTCCTGGTCAGCACGATCAAGAAGATGTTCACCAAGAAGAACGACCCGATGGCCGCCGTCCTCATCGAGGATTTGACCGGCAGCATCGAGGCCATGTGCTTTCCCGAGGCCTACAACGCCTTCGGCTCGCTGCTGGAAGTGGACGCCAAGCTGTTCATCCGGGGCAAGGTGCAGTTGCGGGACGAAGGCAACAAAATGGTCATCAGCCAGATCAAGCCGCTGGCGGCCATGGAAGTGCTGCAATTGCATGTGCCGGACGGCTTCGGCAAACGCCAGATGACCGCCCTGTCCGACCTGTTGCAGAAGAATACGGGCGAAATGCCGGTGGCCCTGCGCTTCAACTCGGGACTCGACGCCACGGTCGTCGTCGGCAAGGAATTCTGGGTGGACCCGAACGATGTCCTGCTCGACCGCCTGCGCAGCGTCTTCGGCCCGGAGGCCGTCACCCTCGGCAGTCTTTAATGAAAAGGCCCTGGCTCGCCAAGCGGGCCAGGGCCTTTTCAGCGCCGGTGGCTTACCGGAACAGTGACAGGGCCAGTGAATAATTGCTGTTGGCCTGGGCCAACATGGCCGTGCCGATCTGGTTCATGATCTGGGCCCGCATCAGCTGCGAGGACTCATGCGCCACGTCCGTATCCTGGATGCGGGAGGCCGAAGCACTCATGTTTTCGTGGGAGACGGCCAGGTTGTTGATCGTGTGCTCCAGGCGGTTCTGCATGGCGCCCATACGGGCCCGCTGGGTATTGACGGTCCGCAACGCCTCGTCCAGTTTGCCGATCAGGTTCTGGGACTTCATGCGGGAGTCGGCATCGTTGGTACCCAGCACCGTGGCGCCCTCGAGACTGAGACCGGAGGCCCGCATGTCGCCGAAACCCGTTTTGACGATCTGGCCTTCGTTGGCGCCGATCTGCAGCGTCAGGGCCTGATCCGACGTCACGGCCGCCTTCATGGAGGTGACCTGGACGACGGCCGTATCGCCGACATCGGCAACCGAAGGCGACGAACTGCCGAACGTGACCTGCACGGCCGCCCCGGAAGTGAGGGTGAACGTCCGGCTCGTACCGGCGAGGGCATTGATACCACCCGCCCCGATGTCGTTGATCGTCGACACCGAGCCGTCCGACCCGCGCACCTCGAGGTTGAACATGCCGGCGGTCGCTGCGGCCACGACCTGGAACTGGACGGCAGCATCCACGGCGGCCGTCGTCGCATTGGTCAGGGACGTCCCGGCAATAAAGTCGCTGAAGACCGCCGTCGGCACCGAGGCATCACCGACCCGGGCGTTGGATTTGAGGGCGGCGTTTCCGTCGACCCGGGCGGTAGACTGGGCGATCGATCCGTCCAACAATGAACGGCCGTTGAACTGAGTGGTGTCGCCGATCCGCTGCAGTTCGTCGGTGAGTTGGCCGATCTCGGCCTGGATCATGGACCGGTCGCCCTGCGTGTAGGTGTCGTTCGCAGACTGCACGGCCAGTTCGCGCATGCGCTGCATGATGCCGGTGCTGGCATCGAGACCGCCTTCGGCCGTCTGGATCAGGTTGATCGAGTCCTGGGCGTTGGCACTGGCCTGCGAAATGCCCTGGATCTGGGCGAGCAGGGTCTGGGAGATCGCCAGACCGGCGGCATCGTCGGCAGCACGGTTGATCCGCTTGCCGGAGCTCAACCGCTCGAGCGACTTGGAGAGCAACGTGTTGCTGATGCCCAAGTTGCGCTGAGCCGTCAGGGCGGAAATGTTGGTGTTGATCCTGAATGCCATCGCCGGCCTCCTTGCCTCAATAGGGACAATCACGTGCGGATCAAAGGCCGCTCGTCTCAATGCCCCTAGCTACCACATTACCACACGGAACAAGCGCTCCCGTCACACGACGGGACCTGGCCACGGCCACGCCACGATCGCCAACCAGCCAATCCGTTTTTGGCAGCCTTAAAGGACGAAGTTACGGGCAATCGTCTGTGATTGCAGGTAAAAAGCCTGGTTGGCGGCGAAGCCGACGAGATGGATGGCCATCGAACTGCCGTCCCGGACGACGGCAAAGCCGCCTGGAGCGGGAACTCGAGGACCGCGGACCATGGTGTTGGGCGGCGCAATGGCCAGGTGTCCGTTGCCGCGTTGTAGCGGGTATCACCTGGCCGTTTACCCGTGGCGTCCCGGTGTCGGTTGAAGTTTCCCTGCAAGTAAACCGGCTCGTTGGTCACGATCGTCAACGCATCGGGCAACACGGCGCCGTTAATCAGCTTGATGCCGTTCGGCACCCGACTGTTGTCCGGTGTCGTGTCGTCGGGGTTGCCGTCTGCCCGGCCGTCCTACCTCGTGGCATCGATCGTCCGATTGGCTGGCACCAGTTTGGCCGCTTGCCGCGTGGACATATCGATGTTCGTCGTGCTGACCGTCTTCTGTTTCCCGGAATTTGTGAAACGTCGACGTGGTGATCGGGTTGTTGGCGCCCAGCGAGGCCGGAGTGATCAGCACGCCGTTTTTGTAGATGTCTGTCGTCCCACTGATACGGATGATGATCTTCAGGCCGGCATTCGTCTCATAGCACCCGCCACGTTCGATCGACTGGACGGGCGGCGGCGTCTGCTCCGTCACCCCGTGGCTGACGTCACGGACTTTGCCGTTCCAGGTGTCACCAGCCGGCTGCGCACATAGCGCTGCATGTAGGCATCGTCGTTGCCCAGCCCCGTCATCAGGTTGTCGGCCCGTGTCGCCGGCATATTGGCGAAGTAACCACCGTCGAGACAGTGCCGTTTTTCATTTTCGAGCCGTTGCTGGGCAAAGTTGGTCGCCAGGGTGACATCCTTGCTCGTCATCGCCACGAGTGAACTGGAAATCAGGGCCGCATTCATGCCCAACATGACGAACAACAAAATGGTGCCCGAGATGAGAACCTCCGGCAGACCGATGCCTGCTTGGCGCTTTCGCTGTCTTCTCATGAAGGGCTACCCCCATCTGGTTATTGCCAGCTTGCGTCTTGCCAGCGGTTGCGCTTTCCCAACAGGGGAAAGTCCCGCTCCTGTGTGAAACGCTCATGCAACGTGTCTGCCATTTCGCACGTCAAAACGAACTTGATTGCTATCATCTGGCGCACAAATCATGCGCTTGCTTGCTCTCAAGATTTGATGGGCGACCCCTCCGGAAAAATTGGCGGGGGCTCGCGGCAAGGCATGCCCGGGCGGGAAACTGTGACGACGATCAAGCCCCGTCTGCGGAATCCGACACAGCGCAGTCTCAGACTTTGGCAGTAGGATGAACCTAATTCTCCGGGTAATTGCCGTGACGCATCCGTTTAACCTTGGCTGGCCATGGGAACGGGTGCAGATGGACCCCTCGAAGCATTTTTCAGATGAGGTTGATCGTGATGCGCAGACGATACAGGCAAGCCGGGTTCAGCATTGCCGAAACCCTGATCGCCGTTTCGATTTTTGTGATCGTGGTCGTCCCCTTCTCCTATATGTTCATCAGCAGCCTGCGGACCTCTGGGCAGTCCCAGCACGTGACCACGGCCAACAGCGCCGCCCAGCGGCAGATCCAGATGCTGCGCTCGGTCCCTTATGCCAATCTCGACAACGTGCCCGTCAATAGCTACAACGCCGGCACCAACTTCTTTGCCACGACGGCCAGCGTCAATGGGAACACCGTCTTCCGGACAACGATCCCCCTGGCGCTGCTGCCGGACCGCCGCACGGAATTGCCCGAAGGCAGCGGCACCATCGATCTGCGCACTTTTTCGCTGGCCAACGCCGGGGGGAAGACTGTGAACTACGCCGCCGCCACCGTCACGATTACCTGGACCGAACCGGGTCACGGCCCCATGTCGGTGACCATGCGGACCCTCATGTCCGAAGGAGGCATCAATGATGTTTAGACGCCGCCGGCAACGCGGGTTTGCCATCGTCTCGGTACTCCTGCTCACCATGATGGTCATGCTCACGGCCGGGATGGTGCTGATCCCCAGCTTCATGGGCCGATCCGCCTCGATCCAGTCCGGCACCGCCATGAAGTCAGGCAATATCGCCGACGCCGGGCTCGATTTCGGCCTGGCGGCCCTGAACAGCACCGTGTCCACGGGCTCCAACAGTGCGCTGGCCAACCTGCCCACCTTTTTTGTCCAGGGGACAGGGGGCAGTGCCAACACGTGGTCTTATCAGGACAGCGCCAACGCCAACTTCTTCCGCAACAACTTTGAGCGGACCATCCCCGTGCTGACGGTCCGCATCCCCACTGCCATCCCGATGCCCGGCGGCACCGGTGTGGCCAGCGACTACCGGATCGTCCGTTCGGAAGCGACTGTGTCCGGCGCTCTGAAGCGGGTCGAAGCCATCGTCATCGTCCGCCGCACCAGTGTCGACAATCCGATCAGCCCCTTTCCCCGGGCGATTACAGCCCGGGGCAATGTCGACGCCAACGGCTCTGGCGGCACCCTGCGCACAGATTCTTACGACTCCAGCCTCGGCGCCTATGGCGGGGCCAATAATGGCACCAACGGCGGCGTCCACACCAACGGCTCGATGGTCGGCGGCGGCCTTTACGAGGGCAACGTCAGCGCCGTGGGCACCATTGACCCCGGCCTGAGCGTCGCCGGTGCCGGCAACACGATCCGCCCCGGAGCCAGCGCCGAAAGTATCCCCGATCCATCGGCGGCACCGACCATCACGACCACCTCCTCAACCTCCGGGTTGCCCCGTGTGATTGCGTCGGCAGCAGGTGCCGTCACCGACCTCGGTGCGGTGTCACTGAGCGGCAATGCCTCCAAGGTACTGACCCTGAATCCGGGCAAATACATCATGTCCAGCCTGAGCATCTCGGGCCAGGCGTCAATTCTCTGTGCCGCAGGCGGTCCTGTGGAGATCTGGGTCACCGGTAACATTGGCGTGACGGGCAATGGCATCGCCAACGCCAGCCAACTGCCGGCCAACCTGATCGTCCGGGCCACCAATCCGACCGCCTCGGTGAGCATGGCTGGCAACGGCAACTTCTTCGGGGTCATCCAGGCCCCGAACAACGCCGTCACCGTCGGCGGCAACGGCGAGTTCTTCGGGGCCGTCGTCGCCAACACCTTCCAGTTCAACGGCAGCAACTCCATCGTCCACTACGACGATGCCGTGGGCCGGGCCTTCACCACGATGGCGTCCGTGAGCCGGCCGTCCCAGTGGCAGACCCTGGCGATCAACATGCTCGACAAGAACAACTAGAGGTGATCATGCACATCCGACGCCGTCAACCGGCGGGCTTCACGGTTCTTGAACTGGCGATCGCCTGTGTGATCATGGGAGTCTTCATGGCCGGGGCCATGGCGATGGTCGTCCGCAACAACCAGATGGCCCGCCAAAACCAGGCCAAGATGAACGCCACCCAAGCTATTCGGGCCGGCGGCGACCGGATCCAGCCACTGTTGCGCAAGGCCGATCGTCTACTCATCAACACGGCGGCGATCCCCAACGCCGTCCAGTCGATCGTCGGTACGGGATTTTTCGCGACCCAGACCACTGGCGTGCGGTCGGTCGTGTTGCGGTCACCCGTCTTCAACCCGGACGGTTCGCTGAGTGGGTCTTTTTCCTATACGTCCCTCTATGCCGTGACGGGTGCGACCGACCGATCCCTGCTGGCCACCTACTGCGTGATGCGACCCGACGGCACCCTCGACTACAAACGCAAAGACGAAATATTGGTGCACGATCTGGTTGTTCCCCGGGACCGGGATGGCAACCAATTGGCGTTTTTCACTTACTTTGACGAAACCGGCTCCCAGATCGCCGGGGCGATGTCCCAAGCGGCGGTCGACAGCATTGTGCGCGTGCGTCTCGGCCTGGCTGCGTCAGACAATGACATCGCTGAAAAACAACGGTCCCAACTGACCAGTGAGATCCGCCTGGCCAACAGTTCCACCCGGAACAGCGTGGACTTCATCGTCTACAACTCGTACGGGGCGTCCAAGGTGATCAACAACCTGGACATCGTCGGACCGACGACGGCGACCCTGACCCGGGTCGAGTTTGGCACGGTGGCCGTGTGGACGGGCAGTACGACGTTGACGACCACCAAACAACGCCTGCCCATCTCCACGCCGTACCCGGCGATTACCGGCAACAACACGATCCCCGCCACCCTGTGGTTCACCCAGACGAGCAACTACACGGGAAACTACACGGCAGGCTTCGTGACGATGACGGGCGAGACCCTGGCCAGTTCCTTCACGAACTGACGCCGGCAGCCGGTCCGACCGCCGCCAGGGCCCGCCCTGCGGCGGCGATATCGTTTACGGGCGGAATGCCGTGTAAGCGGGACTGGCCATCAGGACCTCGAAATACGACTGTTTCGCCTCGCGGTACTCGGTCATCGTTTTGCCGAAGTTCTGCAATTTCAGGGTGTTGTAATTTTCGTTCTCTTCCGGGTGGGCCCGGAAGAAAGCCCGCTGCTGCAAAAAGAAGTCCTCGGGCCCACCGACGACGCAGAGCTGGATCCCCAGGGGGATGGGCAGGTCATCGTTCAGGAAGCTGGCAAATGTCGGCGACTGATCGCTGCCCGTGTTTCGTTCAAAGGCCTCGGCCAGGACCCGATCGGCCGTTGCGAACCCCTCGGCCGTCACCCGGACGGCGATGTCGAGATCACCCTTGGTGAAGGAGCCGGGCACGGCAGTACTGCCCACATGCTGCACATCCGCCTCCGGCAGCAGCGCCTGCAGGGCGGCGGCATGATCGGCGAAAGCATCGGCAACGGCCGAGCGCACGGTGTGCTCTTCGACAAATCTCATGTGTGTTTCCATGGTTATCCCCGATCTGTGACGACGTCTGCCTTGCAGCGTGACATCAATGGGCGTGTCGGACAACTCAGGCGAACGTCCGGCTGACCCCCGGGGGCATCATCAGGATCCGGGTGTGCAGTTCCCGATGATCGATGAGGTCCGACAGCCACGTGGCCGCCTCGTGGGGCTTTTCGGTGCCCAGCGGGAACGTGCTGTAGTGGATCGGGACCATCACCTTGGCACCGAGGTCCTCAAAGGCCTGCACAGCCTCGTCGGGATCGGCGTGGACCCCTTTCATGAACTGACGCGGGTGGCGGGGGGCGATCGGCATGAAGGCGACGTCGATGCTGAAACGGGAGCCGATGGCCTTGAAGACGTCGGGATCGTAGGCCGTGTCACCGGGGAAGAAGGCCGTCGCCCCGTCCGCCTGGATGATGTACCCCGTGTACGCCTGGTTCCAGAACCGGTCGATGAGCCAGCGGCCGCCCCAGTGTTTGACGGGCACGGCCGTGACGGTCAGACCGTCCTCTGCCCAGACCTGCCAGCGGTCGAGCTCGATCCGCCGGGTGAACGGGGTCCGCCGCACGTAGCCGGCGGCCCCCTTGGGCATGACCAGCATCTCGTGCCCGGAAAAACGGCGCATCGTCTGCTGGTCCAGGTGGTCGAGATGCAGATGGGACAGGAGCACGACATCGATCGCCGGCAGCGACTCGAACGGGATCCCCGGGGGCATCTGCCGGGGCCGGTTGACCAGCCGGCGGTTGAAGTTGGGGTCGGTGATCACGGTCTTGGACCCGATCTGGATCAGCACCGTGGCATGACCGATCCAAGTAGCCTGCAAACGTCCTGGTGCCTGCACTGGTGTCATGAATCCCTCCTGCCCCGCTCACCCGATTGTAAACGCCACGCCACCCGGATTGCCAGCCAGTTTGCCAGAGCGGATGGGGCCATTGGCGGACGTCGCCCGGCCGCCCCGGCCCGGCCCGGGACAGGCATGCCGCGGAACCCTGCCGCCGCCGGACCGCATGGGGTAAGTTGTGTGAGGACGGTGCGCCGCACCACGGGTGATAATCGGACGAGAGGATCGCAAGCACGATGAGCAAGTACGCCCCCGGCGTGATCGAGCCCAAATGGCAACGCCACTGGCTGGAAAACAAGACGTTTAAAGCGGAGATCCAGCCCGGCAAGCCGAAGTACTACATCCTTGATATGTTCCCCTACCCGTCCGGCTCGGGCCTGCACGTCGGCCACCCGGAAGGCTACACGGCCACGGACATCCTCGCCCGCTACAAGCGTATGGCCGGCTTCAACGTCCTGCACCCGATGGGCTGGGACGCTTTCGGCCTGCCCGCCGAACAGCACGCCCTCGATACGGGCGAGCACCCGGCGATCATCACGAAGACGAACATCGACACCTTCCGGCGCCAGATCCAGTCGTTGGGTTTTTCATACGACTGGGACCGGGAGGTGAGCACCACCGACGCCGGCTACTACAAATGGACCCAGTGGATCTTTTTGCAGCTCTACAACAAAGGCCTGGCCTACGAGGCCGAGGTGGCCGTCAACTGGTGCCAGGCCCTGGGTACGACGCTGGCCAACGAGGAAGTCATCAACGGTCTGAGCGAGCGTGGCGGCCACCCGGTCATCCGTAAGCCGATGCGCCAGTGGATGCTGAAGATCACGGCCTACGCCGAGCGCCTGCTCGATGACCTCGACGGCCTGGACTGGCCCGAGAGCATCAAGGAGATGCAGCGGAACTGGATCGGCAAGTCCGAAGGCGCCGAGGTCCATTTCGCCGTCCAGGGGTCCGAACAGCGCTTCACCGTCTTCACGACCCGGCCGGACACCCTGTTCGGCGCCACCTACTGCGTGCTGGCCCCGGAACATCCCCTGATCCCCGCCATCACGACGCCTGAGCAGGCGGCTGCGGTCACGGCCTATCAGGTCAAGGCCTCCCACAAGTCGGACCTGGAGCGGACGGATCTGGCCAAGTCGAAGACGGGCGTCTTCACGGGCGCCTGTGCCGTCAACCCGGTCAACGGCGAGGCCGTGCCGATCTGGATCGCCGATTACGTCTTATCCCAGTACGGGACGGGCCCCATCATGGCGGTGCCGGGCCATGACCAGCGGGACTGGGAGTTCGCCAAGACTTTCAATCTGCCCATCTGCGAGGTGCTGCAGGGCGGCGACGTCACCTTGGCGGCTTTCGAGGGGGACGGCCCCCACGTCAACTCCGGTTTCCTGGACGGACAGGGCCTGGCCGAGTCGAAAACCACGGTCAACGCCTGGTTGGCTGCCCACGATGCCGGCACGCCGAAGACGACCTACCGGCTGAGGGACTGGCTGTTCAGCCGCCAACGGTACTGGGGTGAACCCATCCCCGTGATCAAACTGGCCGACGGGACGATCAAGCCGCTCGACGCCTCCGAGCTGCCCCTGACCCTGCCGGAGACGGACGAGATCAAGCCGACCGGCACCGGTGAGTCCCCCCTGGCCAACGTCACCAGTTGGGTGAATACGACCGATCCCGCCACGGGCCAGCCGGCCCGCCGGGAGACGAACACGATGCCCCAGTGGGCCGGCTCCTGCTGGTACTACCTGCGCTTCATGGACCCGCACAACACCGACGCCGCCTTCAGCAAGGAAGCCGAAGAATACTGGGGACCGGTCGACCTGTATGTGGGCGGGGCGGAGCACGCCGTCCTGCACCTGCTGTATGCCCGCTTTTGGCACAAGGTGCTGTACGACCTCGGCCACGTGCACACAAAAGAGCCGTTCCAGAAATTGTTCAACCAAGGGATGATCCTCGGTGAGAACAACGAGAAAATGAGCAAATCCCGCGGCAACGTCGTCAACCCGGACGACATCGTCCGGGAATACGGCGCCGACACCCTGCGCCTTTACGAGATGTTCATGGGGCCATTGGAAGCGACGAAACCCTGGAACAACCAGGGCGTCGAGGGCATGCACCGGTTCCTGGCCCGGGTTTGGCGCCTGTTCGTCACCGATGCGGGCCTCGACCCGATCATCCAGGAGGTGGCAGTCCCCGAGGCCTTGGCCCGCCACCTTGCCAAGACCGTCAAAAAGGTCACCCAGGACCTCGACGGCATGCGCTTCAACACGGCGATCAGTCAGCTGATGATCTTCACCAACGACGCCTACAAGCAGGACATCCTGCCCAAGTCGGCGATGGAGACGTTCATCCTCCTGCTGGCCCCTTTTGCTCCCCATGTGGCCGAAGAACTCTGGGCGCTGCTCGGTCACACCGAGACGTTGGCGTATGCTCCGTGGCCGACTTACGACGAGGCCCTGACAATCGACAGCGAGGTCGAGCTGGCCATCCAGGTCAACGGCAAGATCCGCAGCAAGTTCACGGCCGCTGCCGACATGCCTCAGGAAGACGTGTTGGCCCTGGCCAAAGCGCAGGAGGCGATCGCCACCCTGATCGAGGGCAAGGAAATCGTCAAACAGATCGTCGTCCCCGGACGTTTGGTCAACCTGATCGTTAAATAGGCGGGTTGCAATGGATCGGTGACCGGGCCTGCGGGCCCGGTCCTTTGTTTGTTTGGGTGTCCCGCCGGGTGGGGCGCCTGCGCTTAGGGGCCGTCGGGGCCACCCCGGCACACCGGACCATCGGCGA
>JACMPN010000620.1 GCA_014377495.1 Candidatus Sericytochromatia bacterium | reverse complement strand
GCCCAGCTCCCGTTGGATCGGGTTCGAGGCCGTGCAGGCCGTGCTGAAGGCGACACCCGCCAACACCAGCAACGTCATCAGCTTCTGCATCTCACCCTCCCAAGGCCACCGCTCAGTGGCTACCTCTTGGTTATAGGTGTCGACCTGTCATCACCGCGTTAACAAACCCTGATCGATCCCCCAAGACTGGGTTAACGTTGGGCGAGTTTGAGCATAACGACGCGACGGTCAGCACGGGGGACGGGTGATGATCCCGGCTGGGCCGAGGGTGGTCTGCCTTGAGTGGGCGAATGAATGCCGTTAAAGGTTCTTGAAGGTGAGGCGCTGGGCCTTGCCGCTGATCGTCTGCATCTCACGCTCGCCGATGGCGACCCGGCTGGCCTGGTCGGCGGAAAGCTGCACGCCACTGAAGGCCATGGAGCGCTTGCCGAAGGTCTCGTCGCCCTGTTGCGGGAAGAGGGTGTAGCGGCCGGGGTAGGTCTGCACGTTGGTGTGTTCGCCGGGGGCCAGGGAGACGTGGGTGATGATCTCGTCTTTTTGCAGTTCGCTGCTCGTGGTGCCGACGACCAGGTCCATTTCGAGAATGTGGTTGGTGTTGTTGGTCAGTTCGAGGCGGGCAGCGTTGCCCAGCTCCCGTTGGATCGGGTTCGAGGCGGTGCAGGCCGTGCTGAAGGCGACACCCGCCAACACCAGCAACGTCATCAGCTTCTGCATCTCACCCTCCCAAGGCCACCGCTCAGTGGCTACTCACCAGTTATAACCCCCGGCTCGACTCCCTGTCGTTAACGGGGTGTCATTGGACGGAGAAGGCCTGGTTAACTTTGGGGGCGGCCCGTCATAACTCTCGGGCACCGGGTCAGTTGTGATGGTCTGGCGACAGAAAGTCCACGCGACAAAGGCGTCCCTGTAACGCTTGCCTACAGGGTAAGGAAGGGGAAGGTGATGCCGGCGCGCAGGGTGCCGATCTGGGCCCGATCCTCCGAGAGCTTGTCCACTTGGCCACGGATCCCGGTCGGGAGCGCCGTCCACTCATACCCGGCGTAGAGGGACATCCATTCCAGCAACGCCCACGTCAGGTTGAAGCCGAATACCGGCACCGTGGCACCGCCCGCATCGATGGAACCGGAGGTCCACGGGGCGTCTTTGGTCGCACCGGCCTTGGACCAGCCACCGCCGACAAAGCTGCAGCCGCCGGCATAACCGCTCAGGCGCAGTTGCAGGGGCAGATCGACCATCAGTTCACCACCGTAGGTCAGGCCGAACAGGTGGTTAAAACCGGTGAAATTCGGGGCGGCGCTCTCCGGGAGGGCGATTCCCCGGAGCCCGGCGTAAGGCCGGAGGACCGGGTGCAGGTTGCCAAGGGGGAGAAAAGCGCTCAGATCGAGGGTTGCCTGGGCGCGCAGTTCGCCGTCGACAAAGCCTGTGACGGGACCGGCCCAGGGGCCGATGAGCGGCGTGGCGTCGGGGGCGAGGCGAACCTTGGCGTTGATCCCGAAGATGTCCCCCAGCCCAAACGTCGTACCGAACGTCCACAAGGTGGCCGGGGCGTTGCCGTTGGCGGAACTGGTGACGACGTCCCAGGCGTGGGCGGACGGGGCCAGGAGGATCCCGACGCTGGCCAGGGCAGCCACCAGCCAGGGGCGGTACACTGCACGGGTGTGGTGGGCCGTTGGCCGGCCGGTGGATGTGAAACGCTTCATGATGGGCCTCTCGGCATTCTCGTGCCCCGACTGAAGGGGCGACGGTGGATCCGGCTGCGGTAAGCGGTCAGCGCCGCTGCGGGGTGTCCGGCGGCGGCAAGCCGCAGCGGGTCAGGTCGTCAGGCCATTCCGGCGGCCGGAACCCCGTCGATCGTTGACAGGCGCCGACCCCAACGATATCATGCCGAGTCTTTGGCGGGAGGAGCAGCAGCTATGTTCGATAATCTCAGCGATAAGCTGCAAGAGGTCTTCCGGAAATTGCGCGGGCAGTCGAAGCTGACCGAAGAGAATATGGCTGAGGCCCTGCGGGAAGTGCGGCGGGCCCTGCTCGAGGCCGACGTCAGCCTGTCGGTCGTCAAGGATTTCATCGCCAAGACCAGAGAGGCCGCCGTCGGTCAAGATGTTCTGAAGAACCTCAATCCCGGCCAGCAGCTGATCAAGATCGTCCACGACGAACTCGTCACCCTGCTCGGCGGCGAGCACGCCCCCCTGACCCGCAACAACAACGGCCCCACGGTGATCCTGATGGCCGGTCTGCAGGGCTCCGGCAAGACGACCAGCGCCGGCAAGCTCGCCCTCACCCTGCGCAAGCAGGGCATGAAGCCGTTGCTCGTCGCCTGCGACATCTACCGGCCAGCCGCCATCCAGCAACTGCAGGTCCTCGGCAAGCAGATCGATGTGCCTGTGTTCACGATGGACCCGAGCACCCCGGCAGTGAAGATCGCTGAAGACGGCCTGGCCCACGCCCGCCAGCACGGCCACAATTTCGTCATCGTCGACACGGCCGGCCGGCTGCACATCGACGAGGCCCTCATGGCCGAGCTCAAGGCCATTCAGGACGCTGTACAGCCTCAGGACACCCTGCTGGTCGTCGACTCGATGATCGGCCAGGACGCCGTCCGGATGGCCGAGTCCTTCCATGCCCAGGTGACCCTGACGGGCGTCGTCCTGACCAAGCTGGACGGCGACACCCGCGGCGGTGCGGCGCTCAGCGTCAAGGCGGTCACCGGCTGCCCGATCAAGTACATGGCCTCCGGCGAGAAGATCGAGCCTTTGGCCCCGTTCCACCCGGAGCGGATCGCCACGCGCATCCTCGGCATGGGCGATGTGCTGACCCTGATCGAAAAAGCCCAGGAGAGCATCGACGCCGATGAGGCGATGGCCATGGAGGCCAAGCTCCGCAAGGCGGAGTTCACCCTCGAGGACTTCATGAGCCAGATGAAGATGATGAAAAAGCTCGGCTCGATGGAGCAGATTTTCAGCATGATCCCGGGGATCAACCAGCTTTTCAAAAAGGACGACATGAAGGAGAAGCTCGCGGAGGGTGAGAAGCAGCTGAAGGTGATCGAGTCGATGATTTACTCGATGACAGTTCAGGAACGGCGCCAGCCGGATATTCTCAACGCGAGCCGTAAGATCCGCGTGGCGAGAGGCTCAGGCACCTCTGTGCAGGAGATCAACAAGCTACTCAAGGATTTTCAACAGATGAAGAAGATGGTTAAAATGCTCTCTGGCTCAGGGATGCTGCCTGGTGGTGGTGGTCCCGGAGGCGGCGGAAAGAAAAAGGGGCGCTTCAAGCTTCCCCCCGGTTTCCCCCCGATGCCCATGGGTTAAGAGCTTCGTGTGAGGGGACCTCGCACAGTGCCGCTGGGGCGGAGCGGGTCACAGTGGCTGACGCTGTCTGTGCCGTTCCCTAGTCAGCGCCACTCTGCAGGGCCCCCTCACACGAGGCCCTCTCGCCCCGGATTGATTAGCACACCTGCGCCGTGCCGTGGGGGTGCGGAGCCAGAGCGGCTCCTGGCCCGTAGGCCCCCATAGCAGCACGGTGAATAGAGGAAACAGACAAAGATGGTTCGCATCCGGTTGAAGCGCATTGGTTCTATCAAGCGCCCCTTTTACCGCATCGTGGTGATCGATCAGCACGTCCGTCGCGACGGTCGTCCGCTCGAAGAGATCGGCTACTACAACCCCCGCACCGATCCGAAGGAACTGAAAATCAACACTGAGTCCGCTGTGAAGTGGCTCAAGGTAGGTGCTCAGCCGACCGATACGGTGGAAGCCCTGTTTAAAAAAGGCGGCGTTTACGACCTGCTGAAGGCTTAGTTCAGTATGGCCGTACGTGACGCTGTCGAACTGATCGTCAAAGCCCTGGCCAGCGAGCCGGACGCTGTGGCGGTCGAAGAAGAAGAAAACACGCCGGAATGCGTCAGCCTGCGGGTAACCGTTGCTGAGGCCGATCGCGGCCGGATCATCGGCCGTCAGGGCCGGACGATCAACGCCCTCCGCACGGTCGTCAAGGCCGTGGCGATGAAGAACCAGCAAAAGGTGCAGCTCGAAGTGGCAGCCACCGGCGACGAAGACTTCGTCGAGGGGTAACGTCGGAGCGTCCAGTGCACGCCGCCTGCAGGCCGAACCCCGGCTCACGTCCACTAGGACGCGACGCCGGGAACCGGCCCGCATCCGACGCACCCTGAACACTCGGACGTCACCCTCGGTTTTTCTTTAGCGTCAAACAGCAACGCCCCGGTAGGCATTGGCTACCGGGGGGTTGCTGTTTGTTTTTGGGCGTTACCTTGTTTTCGCCGTTAGGCCACCGTCAGGGTGACTGCTACGTTGCCTTGCGTTGCCCGGGAGTACGGGCAGATCTGGTGCGTGGCTTCCATCAGTGCCTGCGCCCGCTCGCCGTCCAATTCCGGGAAGCTGCCCTTGAGGGTCACGCTGAGCACGAACCCGTCCTCCCGACGGCCCAGCGTGACCTCGGCGGCGACGGCGAAGGGGCCCGTCTGAAGCGCCTGCTGGCCGGCGACCAGTTTGGCGGCGCTGGCGAAGCAGGCAGCATAGCCGGCGGCAAACAGCTGCTCCGGATTCGTGCCGGGTGCGCCGGTACCGCCGAGGCTCTTGGGCATCGTCAGCTCCAGGTCCAAAACCCCGTCGGCACTCTGGACTTGGCCGACGCGACCGCCGGTCGCTGTGGCGCCCGTCGTGAAAAGGGTTGTCGTCGTCATGGTGTGGCTTCCTTTCGTATGGTGGCTGGTGCCACTTGGCTCGTCATGGTTTTGAGTGCGTCCCGCAGGGCCGCGATGGCGTTGATGTTTTCTCCGAGCAGACAGATCAACTGCGTGACGACTCCCTGAGCCGCCTCCTGCAATTGCTCGCCAGTCTCCGTCAGGCCAATCTCAACCACCCGCTCATCCACCCGGGACCGTTCCCGTGTGATCAGCCCACGCGCCGCCATTCGGCGCAGCAAGGGCGTCAGCGTCCCTGAGTCCAAGTGGAGGCGCTCACCCAGTCGCTTGACTGAGGCCTGCCGCTCCTCCCAGAGGACCAGCAGGACCAGGTACTGCGGGTAAGTCACCCCCAGCGGGGCCAACAGGGGCTGATAGGCCTGCGTCACGGCTCGGGAGGCCGCATAAAGCGCAAAGCAGAGTTGGTTGTCGAGGTGCAGTCGGGCGTCGTTCATGTCTATACAAATAGCACGCAATTAAATTGTGTGCAACTAAATTGTGTGTTTGCGTCTGACGTCACAACTTGGTGCCAAACGAAAGCCGCCCGGCAGCACTTGG
>JACMPN010000619.1 GCA_014377495.1 Candidatus Sericytochromatia bacterium | reverse complement strand
GTCAAGCCGGTCCGCCAGACCGGCGTGGCCCTGCTCCCGGCAGCGTCCAGCCTGGCGATGGCCCGTTGGCAGGACCCCAGTGACGATGCCGCCGAGGCCTTCCGCCTGCTGCGGGCGGGGTTGCGCAGCCTCAAGCCACCCACCACCGTTGTCGTCATCAGTCCCGGTGTCGGTGAGGGCAAGACGACGGTCTGCGTCAATCTGGCCATCGGCCTGGCTCAGATCGGCCGCAAAGTCCTGCTGATCGATGCCGACCTGCGGCGTCCGGCCATCCACCGCCATCTGGAGGTCCCGGTCACGCCCGGGCTCAGCGACCTGCTGCAGACC
Source organism: Candidatus Sericytochromatia bacterium (assembly GCA_014377495.1). Classification (GTDB taxonomy): domain Bacteria; phylum Cyanobacteriota; class Sericytochromatia; order JACMPN01; family JACMPN01; genus JACMPN01. The sequence goes on along the minus strand of JACMPN010000619.1, from coordinate 8,949 downwards.
CCGATCTCCGATGCCGCCCGGTTCGACGACCTGGTGGCGGCCTGCACGCACCGACCGGCGGCGACACCGGGGCTGTCCGTGATTGCCGGTGGCAGTCGGACCAGTCAGCCAGGCGATCTGCTGGAGTCCCCCCGGCTGGGTCTGCTCATCGCAGCACAGCGCAGCCAGTATGACGTGATCATCGTCGACGGTCCGCCGGCCCTGGCCTATGCCGACGCCGTCGCCCTGGGCAGCCTCGCCGACGGGGTGATCATCGTCGTCGATCCCCGCCGCACGCCCCGTCGGGCCGCCCAACAGGTCGTCGCCATGCTGCGTCACGCCCGCATCCCCATTCTGGGCCTGGTCGCCAACCGGACGACCTCGCCGGACAAACCCAGCTACAGCCGATATCAGACGGTCGCCGACCCTACGACGGGGCCGGCAGAGGTGAGTCGATGAGCCGGATTCTGATCGTCAATCCACCCACCCCGCCAGGACCCTGGTACTTCCAGAAGGACCGGGCGGCCGGCTTGGGCACGGCGGCGCCGTTGCGCCCCAAAGCGAGCCGGCCGGCGCCGCTGGCCCCGCACGATTTGGCCCAGATTGCCGGCTATGCCCTGGATGCCGGCTGGCAGGTGGAGGTTTTCGATCCGGTCGCCCTGCATCTGGATGCCGCCGGATCCCTGGCCGCCCTGCCGGCGACCGCACCCGACGTCGTCGCCGTGCGCCTGGCCCTGTTTTCCCTGGAGCAGGACCTGGTCTTCGCCGATGCCGTCAAGGCTCGTTTTCCCGCCAGCCAGGTGATCCTCTGGGGAAACGTCATCCACTTCACCGTGAAAGACTGGGCCGGCCGGAGCCGGGCGGACTCCGTCTGCTTCGGCGAGCCCGAGGCTGTGCTGCTGCCGTTCCTGCGGGGCACTGACACCAAAGGCCTGATTCCCCTGACGGAGATCGGGCCCACCTGGCGGACGGGCTGGCAAAACGTCAAAGAGCTGGTCGACGTCCCCTTACCGGCCTGGCACCTCCTGCCACTCGCCCGATATGCGCCGGATGGTGACCTCAGCCAATTGGTCCTACACCTGCAGACGAGCCTGGGTTGTTCGGTCGCCTGCAGCATGTGTCCTTACTTTGTCCTGCAGGGCCGTTACCGCCAACACACGCTCGCCCGGGTCCTGGCGGAGATGCGGTACCTGCGCAGTTTGGGCGTCATGCACGTCCAGTTCCGCGACGCCAACATCACAGAGCGGCCCGAACTGCCCCGGGCCCTCGCCGAGGCCCTCATCGCCGAGCCATTGGGCCTGACCTTCACGATGGAGACGGCCCTCGAAAACGTGCCGCCCGACGACCTGCGCCTTTACCACCGGGCCGGCTTGCGCGGCCTGATCACGGGCATCGAGTCGGCCGATCCCGCCACCCTGGCCCTGATCAACCAAAATCCCGAATGGTCCGCCCCGATCTCCGCCAATTTGGCCTTGTGCGCTGCCCTGGGTATCGACGTGACAACGATGTACATCGTCGGCTTTCCCCATGACAGTTGGGCCAGCATCGGTGAGACGATCGCCCTGGCCAAGACCCACCGCAGCCGGTTTTACTCCGTCTCCGTGATGACCCCCTACCATGGCACCCCATACCGTTCCCAGGCCCTGGCCAACGGTTTCGTCACAACCGACGCCCCTTATCGGGCCTACACCGGATTTTCAGCGATGGGCGGGACCCACTCCCTGACAGCAGATGAGGTCGATGCCGCCTACCGGGCCGCCCGGGCCACGCTCGAGCTGCACAGCCGCTGGCATTTCCCTCCGGCCGGGCTCGTGCCTCAGGTCAGCCACTGGCTACGCTTCGCCTGGTTGGCGGCGACGACGGCGCCTGCCCGCCTGTCCGCCCGCTGGCGGGCCCGCCTGGCCCCAGTCAACGCATTGGTCAGCCATGCAGGTTGAGCGCCGTCCCAGCCCCGTTTTGCCCGCCACCGTCCGGCTCAGCTGGGCGGCACGCCTGAACACGTGGCCCGCCAAGCTGACCAATCGGTTTCTGCACGCCTGGCTGCCCCGTTGCCATCCGGGGGTGAGTCTGGATCCGAGCGTGCAGTTGGAAGGGCCTTCCTACTGGCGCATCCACCCCCAGGCGCGGGTCCGCCTGGCTGCGGGAGTCTGGCTGCGCCATCATGCGGAACTGCTCGTCGACGGCGGTGAGCTCTGGGTGGGCGAGGGCACCTACATCGGGCCCTATGCCGTCCTGAACGTCCACGACTCCGTCCGGATCGGCCGCCACTGTCTGATTGCCGAAATGGTCGCCATCCGGGACGTGGACCACGCCTTTGCCGACCCGACCCGACCGGTGTCCCAGCAGGGCTACACGGTGGCCCCGACGCAACTGGAGGACGGCTGTTGGATCGGGGCCAAAGTCAGCATCCTCAAGGGTGTGCGCATCGGCGCCGGCTGCATCGTCGGCGCCGGCAGCATCGTTACCCGGGACCTTCCCGCCGGCTGTATCGCCGTCGGGGCACCGGCGAAACCGATCGGATGGCGTGATGAGTAGTGCGATCGCCGTCTCCGACGTCCACTGGGCGATGACGCGGGCCCTGGTGGCCAGCGTGACCACCGTGGCGGCGATGGTCCTGATCGCCCGCGGGCTCTCGCCGGCGGACGCCGGGCACTATCAGATGGCCGAAATGCTGGTCCTGACCGGCGCCACCGCCGTCAACGCCGGCCATGCGGATACGGGCTTGCGCTTTGCCGCCTCTGAGACGCCCGAACGCGGGGCCCGCATCGGCCATCATCTGTTGCGCCGGGCCACCCTGTGCGGACTGCTGGTGGTGATCGTCGCCTGTGCTGCCCGTTTCGGCCCCTGGACCGCCGTCATGCCGGCCTGGCTGCCCTGGCTCGGCCTGGCCGCCGCCGCCGCCGGCCTCAGCCTGGTGGAGTTCGGTTTGTTGCAGGGGTTTGGCGCCTACCGTTCCCTGGCCCGGGTCCACCTGATTGTGCTGCCGACCCGGGTCCTTGCCGGCTTGGGCGTGCTCTGGGCCGGGGGCGGGATGACAGGCCTGCTGACGGTCCTCGTCGGGGCCCATGTCGTCGGTCTCTTCGCATTGAGCTGGGTGCTGCGTCCCCATCTGCGCAATCCCGTCAAGGCCCTGGAGCCGGACACCATCGTCCGACTGCATCGCTACGGGTGGCAGATGGCGGTGCTGATCGGCTTGACCGTCATCGTCTGGGACCGCTCGGAACTGTTTTTCCTCGCCCATTACTGCGGTCCCGTCGCCGTCGCTTTCTATGCCACCACCTTCACCCTCGCCTCCTTTGCCATGCGGCTCGTCCCCGGCGTGGTGGGCGGACTGCTCACCCCCCGGGTGGCCGGCCTGGGCGCCAACGAGCCCGTCAAGCTCGCCGAGCTCTACCGGGATGGCACCCGATACCTTTTTGCCGTCATCTGGCCCATCGCCCTGTTCGGTTCGTGCTTCGCCGCCAGCCTGCTCGTTATCCTCTATGGACCGGCTTATGCCCCGGCGGCCCTGGCGTTGCCGCCACTGCTCCTGGGGGCCGGGGCCGGGGCCGTCGCGGCAGCGGAGGCCAGCGTCAAGTTCGGGCTGGAGCGGCCGGATCTCCTCCTGCGGGTCGCCTACTTTGCCGCCGCCATCAATCTCGCCCTCGACTGGTGGCTGATTCCCCGCTATGGCTGGCTGGGTGCCGCCTGGGCCAACGCCAGTGCCCAACTTCTCGCAGTCAGCATCGGTGCCGCCATCACCTGCCGCCTGCTCAAGACACGCTTTCCCGGCCGCAGCCTGCTGAAGGCCGCCCTGGCCGGGGGGCTGTTACTACCGGTCTGGTGGGCCCTGGCCCACCAACTGCCGGGATTGCTCGGCATGGCTCTCGGCGTTGCCGCCCTCGTCGGGCTGTACCCGCCGTTGCTGCTGGCCACCGGATTCCTGACGGAGACGGATCGACGACGCTGGCGTGAGCTCTGGCGCCGGTCGGCCGGGAAAAATGCGCAGCCAAAGGCACCGCACGGGAGGCACCATGCACATCGGGATTGACGGGCGAGCCCTGAGTAACTGGCGAGGCTTCGGTGTCTATCTGCGCGAGCTTTTGGCCGAAATCGATCGGCTGAGCAAGCATCAGGTCACCCTGTTCGTGGACGCCGACCAGTCCCAGACCACCGGGGCCCTGGCTGCGCTGCCTCAGGCTTGGCGCCGCATTATCCTGCCGCCGAGCGGCCGCAGTGCCTTCTGGCGCGAGGAGATGCGGCTGCCCCGGTTCTACCGGGACCATCCCGTCGACGTCTTCTTTCACCCGGACAACAACGTCTGCTGGCATGGCCGACAACCCATGGTGGTGACCTGGCATGACTCGATGGTCGAGATGTTTCCCGACTACTTTTTCGGCCGTCATCCCTGGCGGCGGACCAAAGGCCAACTCGCCCACTGGCTGAAACTGCAACTGCTCCGCCATGCCGCCAGCCGGGTGATCACCGTCTCCGAGTCCTCCAAGCGGGACCTGTGCCGGATCGGCGACGTGGCGCCCGAGCGGGTCGTCGTCGTCCACAATGGCGTGCATCCGCGCTTTCGCCCGCCCACTGACGACACGCTGGCAGACCGGCTGCAGCAGGATCATGGCCTCACTCCCGGCTATATCCTCTATGCCGGCGGGCTCAATCCCCACAAGAACGTCGAAGCCCTCATCCGGGCCTACGCCACCCTGCTCGACCGGCCCCTGGGCGGCACCCTGCCGCCGTTGGTCCTGGCCGGCAAGCTACAGGACCCGGAAAACCCCTACATCGTCACGAGTGCCCGCCAACTGCAGGATCTGGTCCGCCAACTCGGACTGACGGCCCGGGTGCACTTTCTGGGATACGTGCCCCCGGATGAGCACCTGGTCACGCTCTATCAGGGGGCGGCAATGCTGGTCTTTCCCTCGTTGTATGAGGGCTTCGGTCTGCCGGTTGCCGAAGCGCTGGCCTGCGGCACGCCGGTGGTCACCGCCAACCGCAGCAGTCTCCCCGAAGTCGCCGGCGATGCTGCCCTGCTCATCGATCCGACCAGCGTCCCGGAGTTGGCCGGCGCGATGGCCCGCCTGCTGACCGACCCTGCCCTCGCCCAGCAGTTGCGCGAGGCGGGACCCCGGCAGGCGGCCCGTTTCCGGTGGGAAACCACAGCCCGCCAAACCCTCGCCGTCCTGGAGGCGGCCGTGGCCGTGCAACGGACCCCGGCTGCCGCTCCCGCCGGCAGCCCGACCCACACCGTTTAGTGCAAGGGAGCTGTCTGCATGGCTGAGCCACTCCACCTGATCCTGCTGGGCGACTTGGACGCCCCTGCCCGGCGCCTCTCGTCGCGCACGCCGATCCTCGTCGACCGGCTGAGTCAGCGCCCGGAAATCGGGGCCGTCCTGCGGGCCCGGCTGCCAATGTCGGCCCTGCGCTTCGGGATGTCCGGCAGTTGGAGTGACGACGGCCATCCCGGCATCCGCGTCGAATCGACGGGCCCGCAGCGGTACCGGGCGGACTGGGCCCTGCCGCTCCCCCACCAGAAACACGACGTCCTCTGCCAACTCAACGCGCCCTGGCTGGCCGCCATGGGCCGGCAGATCGAGAGCGCTTTCCGCCGGCGCCATGACGGGGATTACCTGCTCTGGCTGGCCCACCCCCTGTTGGCGGGCTGCCTGGCCGGGATGGCCCCCCGGCTCGTCGTTTTCGATGCCGTCGATGACTTTCTGGCCCATCCGCAGTTTCGGCGGCTGCGGCGGACCATCGCCCAGGGCTACACCACCGTCGCTGCCCGGGCCGATGTGCTGCTGACCACGGCCGAGGGCCCGCACAGCCACTTCCAGTCGGCCCGGGGACTCGTGCAGCACGTCCCCAACGGGGTCGACGCCGCCGCCTTCCGGGGGTCGTTTCCGCTCCCGTCCATCCTGGAATCGATCCCCCGCCCCCGCCTCGGCTACGTCGGTGTGCTCCAGGAGCGGATCGATGCCGATCTGTTACTGGATATGGCCCACCGTTTTCCGGAGGCCCACATCGTCCTGGCCGGGCCGATTTTCGGCGCCCGCAGCCACTTTGCCGCTCTGCAGGCCCATACCAACGTCCATTTCGTCGGCCCTGTCCCCTATGACGAGGTTCCGGCTTTCCTCCACCACATGGACGTCTGCCTGCTGCCGCACAAGCAAAACGCCCTGACGGCCAGCATGAATCCCCTGAAACTCTACGAATACCTGGCAGCCGGCAGGCCGGTGGTCAGCACACCCGTCCCCCCCACCGAACGGTTCAAGGACGTTGTGCACATCGCCGGCACCCCCACGGCGTTTGCCCGGGCCATCGCCACCGCCATCGCCGAGTCCGGAGACCCCAATGCCCGCAGTCGCCGTCAATCGGTGGCCCGGGCCAACGACTGGAACCTGCGGGTCCACGAGATCTGGCGGCTGCTCCAGCAGGCGCTCAACCGTCATGCCGGCTTTCCGCCGGCCGCACCGATGAGTCTGGGCCATTGGGAATGGTAGCTCGGTGCCTACCGTGGCTCCTGCCCCTCCTCGTCGGAGTCGGTCTGGTGGCGATGGAGCCGCGCCTATCGCCGGCCGTGCTGCCGGTAGCCTTAGGCGCCGCCTTGGCGGTGCTGGCCCTGATGCGGCGTCCCGAGTGGGCCCTGTACCTGATGGTGGCGGCATGGCCCCTCAACGTCGTCTCGCTACCGGTCAAGGGCTTGCGGATGAAAATCTGTCAGGCCCTGCTGCTGCTCGCCCTTGCGGCCTGGACTCTCCGAGCCGTCACCCGCAAGGATGCCGTCCACCTGCCCGGCGTCCTGGTGCCCTTTGCCAGTTTCATCGCCATTGCGGCGGCGACGGCCATGGGTGGTTTGGCCTGGCGGGCACCGGCCCTGCTCAGCCAGTGGGTGCTTTTTTGGGTGACGATCCTGGCCGTCACCAACATGATCGATCGACCCGCCGTACTGACAGGGGCGATGGTCGCCCATCTCTGCAGCGGCACCGCCAACGCCCTGCTGGGAATCGTCCAGTCGATCACCAGCCATGCCGGGCTGACCTTTTTCGAGCTTTACCAGGTCGGCCGGGGACAAGGCTTGTTTTCCGAGCCGGACTGGTTCGGGTATTACCTGCTGAGTGTCTTTTTCCCCTTATTGGCCCTGATGGCGGCCGATCTCTGGCCAAAGCGGCGGGTCTGGCTGCAGGGTGCCCTGGCCGTGATCAGCCTGGCCATGCTGCTCTCCCAGGTCCGGGCCGCCTGGGTCGGACTGGCCCTGGGGCTCGTCGGCTTCGCCATCTGGTACCGGGCCGAGGCGATGGCGCTGGTCCGACGTACCTGGATGCCCCTGGTCGGCGGCCTGCTCATGGTGGCCATCTTCTGCCTGGCGGATCCCGACATCGCCACGGCGATCACCGGCCGCTTCGACTCCTTTGCCGATCCCAACGAGACAGCCAACAGCTATCGGATCTTCATGGCCGAGACGACGATGGCGATGATCTGGGAAAACCCCCTCTTCGGCTACGGGCTGGGCTCCTGGGGGCCCCTGGTCGGGCTGACCGGTCCGAATGCCGTGGGGACCTGGAACATGACCATGTCCATCTGGTTCGACACGGGGCTGTTCGGCGTTGCCGCCGTGCTGTGGCTGTTCATCCATGTCTGGGTCGGTGCCCAGACGGCGGCCAAACGGACGAGCGACCCGATGCTGGCCACCCTGTTGCGTGGGCTGCTGCTGGGGCTCATGGCGATGATCGTCTGCAACCAGTTCAGCGACGGCAGTTACTTCGACTTTTTCTGGGCCTACATCGGGGTGATCACGGCGGCCGTCAGGCTGGCCCGCCAGGACATCCCCACCGTATCCAAAAGGAGGGCCTGATGCGCATCTCCGTCATCATCGTCAACTGGAACACGGCAGGGCCGTTGGCCCAGGCCCTGCAGTCCCTGCAGCCGATCGTCGGCCTGGACTGGGAGCCCATCGTCGTGGACAACGCCTCCGCCGACGAATCGGTCGCCATGCTGCGGCGGGATTTCCCGGCCGTCACGGTGATCGCCAACCCGGACAATTGCGGTTTCGGCCGAGCCTGCAACCAGGGATTCAGCCGAGCCACCGGCGATTATGTGCTTCTCCTCAACCCGGATGCGGCCCTGCTCCCGGGGGCGGTCAGCACCTTGGTGTCCTATCTCGAAACCCATCCGGCCGTCGGCATGGTCGGACCGACGTTGTTGCACGACGACGGCCAGATCCAATACTCCGCCTGTCGGAACCCCAGCCTGAAGACGGAAGCGTATGAATGGTTCGGGCTGCGGGGCCTTTTGCCGGACAACGAGGCGGTCGGTGCCCTGTATTACGGGTATCGCCAGGACCGGTCCTTCGCCTGTGACTGGCTCGTCGGCGCCTGTCTGCTCGTCCGCCGGGAGACCCTGGCGGAAGTGGGCGGATTCGACGAACGGTTCTGGCTCTATGCCGAAGAGCTGGACTGGTGTCGTCGCATGAATACAGCCGGTTGGCAGACACACTTTGTCCCGGCCGCCAGGGTCCGCCACAGCGGCGGGGCAGCCTCGGCCAAGGCGGCCAGTCCAATGCTCGTCGAATGGTTCCGCAGCCGCCATCAGTATCACGCCAAGTACGACCCGCCATGGGTCCGGGCCGGACTTGCAGGACTGTATATCTTCGCCTTGGGCCTGCGGGTGGCGGTCTACCGGATCTGGGCCCGGCTTCAGCCGGAGCGGGGGAAAGGCCTGAGCCGTGACGCTGACATATTTGCGGCCTGTCTGCAGTTCCATTTGCGGCAGTCGCCCGTGGCCGGACCTGCCAGGCGGGATCCGGATCCGGCGACAGTCCGCTGATCCGCTCTAAGGCAGAGCATCCGCCACAGACCGGGCCACCTGCGCAACGGCGCGTGGGCCCCCCTGCAACGGCGCATGGGGGAACCGCAATGGGGCGTGATTCGGGAGTCATGAGGCATCCAGGCTGGGTTCCGAATTGCCGGCATCACCCGCATGGTGACG
>JACMPN010000618.1 GCA_014377495.1 Candidatus Sericytochromatia bacterium | reverse complement strand
GGCCGTGACGGGCGCCGCAGTCGAAGTCGTCGCATACAGCGACCGTTCGGCCGCATGAGTGGCCCCGGTGGGTGGAACGTTCGCCGGGTCGATCCGCCAGTTGCCGGAGTGGGTCCAGCTGAGGCCGGATGCGGCATTCGAGCGAATTAGCCAGGCAGGCGGCGGGCCAGGCAACGATGGCGGCTGGCACGGCATCTCGCCTTTCGTCGTGCCCAGCGTCCTATGGAGTCTTTACGCCTTTCTGCGCAGTCCGGACGATTACTGGCAAACCATCTGCACGGCGATCGCCGTGGGCGGCGACGTCGACACCACGGCCGCAATGGCCGGGGCGATCAGCGGCGCCCGGGTCGGCCTGACGGGCCTGCCTGATCGGCTGGCCCCAATGCTCAACGATCAAGGCAAATGGGGCTATGAGGCCCTGATCGCCCTGGCCGACGCAGCCGTCGATAGCGGGTTGTCCCCCGCACCGTGACGGAGGCGCCCGTCATCAGGGGCTGTCAGGCACGTGGGTCAGGTCAAACTGGCCGATCCCTTCAAGATTGTCTTCGATGGCCTGCAGCAGATCCTCGGCCGGCGCGGCAAAATCGACGTAGTCGCTGACGATGAAGCGTCCGTCGTCGGGGCCCCGCGTCAACGTGCCGTCGTCCCCCCGCTGGAACCGGGGAAAGCCGAGCCCGGGCACGAAGAGGCGCTCGGAAAGCAGCGATGAAAGCCATTGATAGGTCGGATCGTCGTCGCAATGGATGCCCAGTCCGCCGTCGGGACCGATACTGATCGTCACGGGTGGGCCTGCGGGCAACAGCTCATCAGCCTTGGGGACGACTTGCAACTTGTACATCAGGGCGTCCTCTTGCACGACACTCATTTCGCTGCCAACGTGTCTTCGGCGACGTTGTAGAAAGCCTTGACCAGGCTATCGGTGCCTTCGAGGCCCTTGGTCACGTGCATGCTGGCGCCGACCGCCACCGGATTGGTGGCAATGACGACGTCCAGCGATTCGAGGGGGATCACCTTGACGCCATGACCGGGGCCGAGGATCTTATCGAGGCGAGCGGTCGCATCGGCGACGTTTTCAGCGGGGACGAATACCCGCTTCAAGGAGGAGTGCAGGTCGATCATGCCCTCGACGGTGGCTTCGCCGGGCAGGTTGTGGATCTGGGCCACCTTCATGCCGGTGGCATTGACGTCGAAGATGATCGGATAGGGCGCAGGCGCATGCGGAAAGCTGACCCGCATCGCCTGCTCGGCCTGCAACTGTCGCAGGCGGTTGGTTACCCGGGCCTCATCGACGAGTGGCGCGCCCCCGGGTCCAAAGGATTTGCCGTTCCACTTCCGGTTGACGAGACTCTTCGTCCGGGTGATTTCAACGGCCAGCTCGGCGTCACTCAGCAGGCTGAGGTTGTAATGCGGCGACGTGCGGGCTTTTTCAGCGTAGGCCCTGACCGTGCCCAGGCCCTCGTCGCCGGCGCCCATGTAGATATCCGCCTTGGCACCGGCCTTGCCGCTGTATGCGTCCCCTTCGCCCGTCAGACGGGTGATCTTGTTGTCGCTCATCACGCGCTCGGACATGATCCGCCCACCGGCCTTGTCGATGCCGTCCAGGGCCCGCGACGTGGAGGCATGGGTGAGGTCGTTGACGGCGATACCACTCTGCTCCATGAATTCGATGCCTGCGAGGATCGCCCGCTGCTTGGCCGCCTCGGACAAAGACAGGGTGCCTGAGTCCAGCTTGGCCCGTATCTTCTGGGCTTCGGAGCGCATGGTCGTCAGCTGATCGCCCGACAGTTTGGCCGGCGTCGTCGTGATCTCGATTTTGGCGCCGGCCCGGGTCGTGTACATGCCGGGCTGCTCAGCGACCGGTGTCAGTTCGCCGGATTGGACACGTTTGCGCAGCGCCCCCATGTCCGCGGTTTCGCCTGGACCCGACACCTTGGATGGGGCCGGGGTCGGCTCTACGACCGGGCCATTGACCGGTCGGGCCCCGGTGCTGCCGGCAGGTTCGAGATGCACCATGTCGCCATCGACGGATTTGACCCGGAAAGGGTGGCCGCCCTGCAACACGGGATCGCCGACCTTGGGCGGATGGCCGAAATCATCGACGAAGTCTTCGAGGAACATGGGTTTGGGCGCTGGCACTGCCGGCGCACCACCACCGACCACGGGCGTGCTCTCACCGGCGGCCGGCTGTTTGGCCGGATCCGGGGGCTTGGGCTGGACTCGGTCCGGGCTTCGGCCTTCCTGCTTCACCTTCGTGACAGGCGCTTTGTCGGGGGGAGCGGCGGGTTCGGCCACGCCCTTGCCGACCGGAGCGGCAGGTTCGGCTACGCCCTTGCCGACCGGCGCCGCGGGTTCGGCTACGGCCCTCACCGGAGCCGGCACCGCTTCCGGGACCGACGGAAGCTTTTTCATCTTGCCGAGGGCGAACTGCCCGCCACGCAACGCCAGCGGCAGCAAGGCCATACACAGGGCGCCCCAACGGGGGCGGCCCTTTTCATCCCGCACCGACACGCTGACTTTGCCATCTTCGGGGTTGACCTGGATGAATTGCATGGCGCCAAAGGCCACGTCGCCGACGATCGAGCGGGCCAGGGCCACTTCGGCGGCGCCGCCAGTCAGCCAGCTTGCGGCACTGACCCCGCTGCGGGCCAATGACGTGGCGGCCAGACGGGTGAATGCCGGCAGGCTGCGGGCGGCCCACCCCTTTGCCGCCGTGCCGGCCGCATTCAGGGCCAGGTCGGCGACGGCCCGCCGGGAGCCGATGACGGCAAGCTCTTCGGCGCCTTCGACGGCGGCGGCCTGCGCCAATTTGATGACGGCCGGACTGCGTGCGGCGAGCATGATGCCACCACGGACGACCAGCGTGGCCCCCAGCTTGAGGATGGCACCGGCCCCGAGGGCCATGCCGATGACGTCGGAACCCGTCTTGACCGTTTCGAGGACTTTGACGGCGCTTTCGGCCGTGTCGATGTCGTCGGACCAGCTCTGATGAGCCCCCTTTTCCTGAATGATGCCGAGGGCCGCCGTTTCCCGCAGGTAATCGTCGAATCCGGCCAGGTCACCAGAAGCCAGGCGGTTAATCAGTTCTTCCCGGCGTTCCGTGGCTACGGCGATGGCGGCGTCCCGTCGGTCGGCCAAAGTGGCGGTGCTGGTCCCGACGACGCTCATCGTCCAGCGCACGAAAAAGACCGCTTCCTTGCGGTTTTCGTGCATCAGGTCGTAGCTCAGGCCAGCGGTTTCGAACTTCTGCAGGACGCTGCTGATGCCGCTCATCACGTCCGAGACCCGCACGCCCTGACCGGCCTTGATGTCCGCAAGGTTCTGGTCCGAGGTCAAAATCGAGGCCAGACGGTTGAATCCCTCGGTGCCCAGGCCACCCTGGTCACGGGGGGCCATCGCCTGGATCGTGTTGCCGAAGGAATCGCCGCTGGCCACGAGGAGGGCGGCATTGTACAGCGCCAGCGCCTCCGGGTCCTTGAGCGCCTGCACCATGATGGCGTGCATTGGGTCGTTTGGATCGGTGTACGCCTTGACGATGGCGCCGAAGATCGGCACGAGCTGCTTCCGGGCGCCGGGCATGTCCGTGCTGCGGCCGAGTTCCATCGTGGCCTGGAGGGCCGAAAAGAGCGCTTCGGCGCCGGATATCGTGTTCTTGACGGCGGCTTGACTGGCTTTGTTGATCCGGTCCGGCAGGTTGCGTGCGGCCACGGCCGGAGGCAACGGGATATCGGCCTCTGCGGCGAGTTGCAGCAAGGCCGAGGCGATTTCGAGCCCCTGCAGGCTAGTCTGAATGAAGGTGTCACCGGTGATGCCGGTGGCCTCGAGACTCGCCGTGACGACCGAGCGGACGTTCTCTTCCAACCCGGTCATCCGGGCCCGCAATGCCGGATCGGTGCCGGCGGCTTTACGCAGGGCCACCAGTTCTGTCGTCACGGCACGTAGGCCCTCGATAGAGGGCGTGGCGGACCCGGCCCACGTGCGCAAAGTCCCATCGACGGTGACGATGCGGCCGGCCATCAGCCGGTGCTCCGTGGCCTGCAGGGCCTCGGCTTGGGCCGGAGACGGGGGCTTGCCGACCGATTTAGCCTGGAACTGGTAGCCTTGGGCGGCCCTGTGAAAGTCCGTCAGCTCCGCCGCCGTCACATCGCCGCTCTGCAGCCCGTTGCCCCAGGCGACTAGCCGATCCACCCGCTGATCGAGGGCGGCCTGCACGGCCTCCTGCAACGACTGATCCGCTGCGGGCGTCAAACTCAGGCCGATGCCCGTCAACGCCGTCCGCAAAGTCGCCACCTGCTGGGTGAAATTCCGGACCTGATCGCCGCTCAGCCGTGACGCCCCGGCGATGGAGCCGGCGCTGGCATGCAGGTCTGAAAATGCCCGATCGACAAGGCCGGTGGCGCCAGCGTGGACTGCAGCCGGAGCGACCGTCATCCCCAGGATCCTGGCCCGGGTCTGCAGGGTCTGGTAGTCCCGCTGGATCTGTCCCAGCCGCTGGAAAGCCGTGACGCCCTTTGGCAGGTCGGCTGCGGCATCGTGGCCGATTTGAGCGGCTGCACGTTTCACCAGCTGTGCCAGGCGTTCCTGGAAGCGGAAGCCGATGGCCGTGACCTGAGGGTCGTTTTCGTGGCCCTTGGTGGCCTTTTGCCAACCGGCGTAGGCCCGTTGCAGACCGGCCAGATCGTCGAGGTGCGTCGCTGTCGGCCGGTCGGTCTTGCGCAATGTGTCGTCGAGTTGCCGGTCCAGGTGGCTGGCGGCCGAACGCAGCCCCTTGTGGCTGATCTCCGGCAGAGGACCAAGGGTGATGTTGTCTTGTGCCATGAGGTCGATGCCAACCGGTGAAAAGCCACCGTCATGCGGCGTGACGGCACTGGCCCGATCGCCTGGCCTGCCGACGGGGGCTGCTTCGGGCTGGGGATGGGGCGCACCGGTCGGCGTCGGCAGGTCCAATTCGGGCAGGGGGCCTGCTCCGGAGACCCGGGCGACGACGTTTGATACAGCATCCTTCACGCGTGGCGGCCCTCATGTATCTTGATCGTCAACCGACAGGGGGTACTATCTAAATCATGCCCTGGAAAGGCCGCCCTGTAACATCTGCGGCAGGTCCCGGTCCCGCCGGCGCCGACCTGCTCATCCTAGCTCGCCAACAGGCTTCGGCCCAACCGGCGTTTCGGACCACAACCCCTTGGTCATCACGCCCTGACGCACCGGCAAAGCCCACTCGCAGGTCACGTCCCGCACGGACCGCATGTCCGCCCAAAGCGCCTTGCGCCCATTCAACCACCGCAGGGGATGCACCTTCGCCCGGAAACGGCTCAGTTCCGCTTCGGTCGCCAAAGCAAAGAAGCCCCCGAGCGATCGGGGGCTTCTTTGTGCAACTGGCTGAACTCCGCTGAAAAAGACGTTAGTGACCGCCCGCCGGCGAAGCCGTCGAGGCTGCGGGAGCAGCGCTGTGACCGATGTCGGAGCCACCAGCGGCATGCTTCGCTTGGTCATATCCGGCAACACCGTGAGCGGCAACGGCCGGAGCCGTAGCGCTGTGAGCTTCCGAACCCGTCGCAGCGGGGGCTGCACCGTCAGCGGCATGGCTCACCCCACCCAAGGCTTCCCGCTCGGGATTGTGCAGCCATTCGGCCTGTCCACCATTCGCTTCGGTGGACTCCCGACGCACGTCGAGCTGCCGCATGGCTTCGGGCATCAGCTTGGTCGGCAGACCACGCTGGACGACCAACGCCATGGCGTTCTCGATCGGGATCCGGTAGGCAGCGGCGTCGCTGGCCCCGGCAATGGCGCCGGCAACCGTCAACTTCTGCTGCTCACTGGCCCGTACGTCCGTGAGTTCCTTCGTCCAGGGCACCTCGTGACGGTAGTAGTACGGCATGGCGATCTGTTTCGGGGGCTGCACCTTGGTGCCGGGCAAGCGGGACGAGTCATCGAGGTACAACCACAACCCGATGTACGTGACGACGATGGTCCCGACGATCAGAAGCTGGGTGAAGACGATCTGCGCCGCGCCGCCGGGCGCATCGCCCGCCAGAACGTGGGGCGGATTGAGACGGGGTTTAATGGCCATGGGGATCATGAACCTCCGGCAGATAGGGCGGCAACAAAGGTTTCTTTTGCAACTGCCAGAAGAAGAGGCCGAGCCACATGCCGCCGATACCGACGTAGGTGGCCACATCCAGCCAGTGGAAAGCGACGCTGCTGGTGAATGCGGGGTGGACATGCCAATACATGTCGCAGATCCGCATAAAGAACATCCAACCGGCCACGATGGCCAGGGTACCCTTCACCCGTTTGACGTTCCGGCTGAGCAGGACCGCAAACGGCAACGCAAAGTGAAACAGGAACAGCGCCAGGGTGAACCAGAGCCAGCCTGGGGTGACCCGGGTCAGGTACCAGGGGGCTTCTTCCGGCAGGTTCGCCGACCAGACGATGAGGAACTGACCGAAGTTGATGTAGGTCCAGAAGACCGTGATCCCGAAGGTTAGCTTACCCAGGTCGTGGAAGTGCATCGTCTCGACGACACTCTTGAAGGGCTCGTAGTCGGAGAACCAGCGCAAGATCAGGATGCTGAAGACCAGCACGCTGAGGCCGTTGCCGATGATGAAGAAAACACCGTGCATCGTCGAGGCCCAGTGGGGATACAACGACATGACCCAGTCGATCATCGCGAACGTCACCGTCAGGAAGTAGATCAGCATGCCGGGACCGGCAATGGAGACACCCCGCTGGTGGCTATCCGTGTTGAACTCGTCGGTGATCTTGTTCAGACCACGCATGAGCAGAGTCCAGATCCCGAAGTAGATGACGACCCGGACAAGGAAGAACGGGACGGACAACCACCAGGCCTTCTTCTGAAGGATGGGGTCGTTTTTGACGATTTCGGGGACGGCCCACTGATACAGCGAACCGAGCCCAAAGAGGATGGGGATGAACAGCGCCAGCATGTAGGGGATGACGCGGGTGGCGCCTTCCAAAATCCGCTTGATCATCGTCGTCCAGGTGCCCAGCGTCAGATGGTGAACCATCAACCAGGCCAAAGAGCCGAGGCTCAGGCCGAGCCAGAAGATGAACGAGGTCAGATAGGAGATGAAGAACTGCTGCGAGCTGAAGAAACCCCCGAGCCCGCTGACGGCGAGCCCGATCGCCCCGGTGATGAGTGCGATCTTCTGAAAGCGCTCAAGGGGAATCTGGTTTTGCTCCGTTTTGGTCATAACGATTCCTTGCTTATTTGAGCGCCTGGGCGGCGGCGACGTCGGCAGAGGTGGCCCCCTGGCTGAGTTGCAGCGCCCGGATGTAGGCGGCGATCGCCCACCGGTCGGCCGGTGTCACACGTGCCGCATAGGAGTACATCGAGCCATAGCCGTTGGCGATGACGTTGACGAAATGGCCGATCGGCGCCGTGCGCAGCTTCGGCGTATGGTAGGACGGCACGGCGACCAGCATCCGCTTGGCCACCACGCTCTGACCGTCTCCGGCTTGGCCGTGGCAGACGGCGCAGTTGATATTGAACCGCTGGCGCCCACGCTCGAGCAAATCCTTGGTCACGGGCATCGGTACTTCGGCAATCTCGGTCACACCTGCCTTACCGGTGGCGAACACCGAACCGGCGAGCTGGCCGCGGGCAACCGTGCCGGCGATCAGGCCCCGGGAACTGCCGCCATCCTTGAACCACGCACTGTCCTCGAGGGGACGGGGCGCCGGCTGGTCAGCCATCTGCTGACGGCAACCGGACAGATAGAGCATGCCGACGGCGAGAGAGCCTGCGCCCATCAGGGACAGGAACCGGCTCACCGTGCCCCGCCGCAGCGGAGAGTCTGAAATAGTAGGTTTCATTGCATCACACGTCTTACTTGAGGATGTCGACTGCGATCGGGCATCAGGTGTTGGGCACTTCGGCGACCGCGGTGGGCTGGAAGCCCTCCAGGAAGCGTCGGGTGTCTTCCGACTTGAACTTCGGATCAGAAGACTTGATCAACAGGAAGAACTTGTCCAACGAGGCCCGTTGGAACGCCGGAACCTCGAACACCGGATGGTGCAGCCGAGGCAGACCGTTCAACATGATCAGGCTGAACAATGCCGAGAACCCGGCGAAGAGGATCGTGCACTCGAAAGTGACCGGAATCCAGGACGGCCAGCTGAACAGCGGCCGCCCGCCGACGTTCAGCGGATAGCTGATCCGCTGCGCCCAGTGCGCCAGGTTGAACCCGAGGGTCGCCCCCGACAGACCACCGATGAGGACGCAGAGCGCCACCCGGTCTTTTTTGAAGCCGATGGCCTGGGCGAGCCCATGCACCGGGATCGGGCTGAAGGCGTCGACCTGCCGGTAACCGGCGGCATACGTCTCGTTGGCAGCCTTGACCAACGGGGCCGGGTCGTCGAACTCCGCCATCAGTCCATAAACGCCGTTGTCTGCGGGTTGACCCGCCTGACTGTGCTCAGTGTGCATGCGGTTTCTCCTTGGGTTCCACCAACTCACGCAGCTCCCACATGTTGATCATGGGCAGGACCCGCATGAAGATGAACAGCAGGCACATAAAGAAGCCCATCGTGCCGAGGAAGGTCGAGTAATCCCAGAACGTCGGTTGGTAAGTGCCCCATTCAGCGGGCACGAAGCTGCGATACAGCGAGGTGACGACGATGACGAAGCGCTCGAACCACATGCCGACACTGACGAACAGCGTGACGACGAAGAGCAGCGGGATGTTCAGCCGCAGCTTCTTCCACCACATCAACTGGGGAATGAGGCCGTTGCAGAGGATCAGCACCCAGTAAGCCCAACCCATGGGCCCGAACATCCGGTTCGTCATCATCTGGATTTCGTAAGGGTTGCCGCTGAAGAACGCCATGAACAGCTCCATGAAGTAGCCGTAAACGACGATCAGGCCGGTCGCCAGCATGACCTTGGCGCAGTTGTCGATGTGCCGCATCGTGATGAAGTCTTGCAACTTGTAGATCACCCGGATGGGGATGACCAGCGTCAGCACCATGGCGAAACCGGCGAACACGGCACCGGCAACGAAGTAGGGCGGGAAAATCGTGGCGTGCCAGCCGGGCACCTGGGAGACGGCGAAGTCGAACGACACGATCGAGTGCACCGACAGCACCAGGGGAGTCGACAACGCGGCGAGGAGCAGCGAAGCCGTTTCGTACCGGTGCCAGTGGGCGGCCGAACCACGCCAGCCAAGAGCGGCGATACCGTAGGCAATCTTGCCGAACTTGTTGGTGGACCGGTCACGCAGTGTGGCCAAGTCGGGGACGAGTCCCACATACCAGAAGACGATCGAGATCAACAGGTAAGTCGACACGGCGAACACGTCCCAGAGGAGGGGCGAGCGAAACTGCGGGTACAGCCCCATCGTGTTCGGATACGGCGTCAGATAGTAGGCCAGCCACGGCCGGCCGGTGTGGAAAATCGGAAACATACCGGCGCAGGCGACGGCGAAGAGGGTCATCGCTTCAGCAAAGCGGTTGATCGAGTTGCGCCATTTCTGTTTGAAGAGAAGCAAAATCGCCGAGATCAGCGTGCCGGCGTGACCGATACCGATCCACCACACGAAGTTAATGATGGCGAAGCCCCAGGCGACGGGCATGTTAATGCCCCAGATGCCCGTGCCCCGGAGTACCAAAACCGTAAAGCTGTAGATCATCACCATGAACAGGGCGAACGCCACCGCAAAGGCGGAGATCAGACCCAGGCCGGTCGGCCGCTTCGTGACGATGTCGCAGACGGGGGCGGTGACGGACGCATAGCCGTGGCCATGTGCCAGTACCGGAGAGACCGCGCCGTCGTAAAGCGGCGGATCGACCTTCTTGGCCGTATTGTCGGCCTTCTTATCCGTGTGCATTGGGGCTCTCCACGTTCAGGGCCGGGTTCGGGTTGACGATCCGGGCGAGATACGTCGTCCGGGCCGCCGTGTTCAGTTCGGGCAGCATGAAGAAGTTGGTCTTTTCCTTCTTGAGGCGGGAGACCCGGCTGCTGGCGTCATTCAGGTTACCGAAAATGATCGCTTCCGTCGGGCAGGCAGCCTGGCAGGCGGTGACGACTTCACCGTCCTTAATCGGCCGCATTTCCTTTTTGGCCTCGATGCGGGCGGCGTTGATCCGCTGCACGCAGTAAGAGCATTTTTCCATGACGCCCCGTGACCGCACGGACACGTCGGGGTTCAGGCCCAACTGCGAGGCATTGGCGACGACCTTCGTGCTCCAGCCTTCCTGACCAAACCACTGAGCGGTGTGATCGTAGAAGTTGAACCGCCGTACTTTGTACGGGCAGTTGTTGGCGCAGTACCGGGTCCCGACGCAGCGGTTGTAAGCCATGATGTTCAAGCCTTCGGCATCGTGCACCGTGGCTTCGACCGGGCAAACCGTTTCGCAGGGGGCCTTTTCGCAGTGGACGCACATGCGGGGCTGATGATTCAGCGAGGACGGATCGTTCTCGTCGCCGGAGTAGTACCGGTCAACCTTGATCCAGTGCATTTCCCGGCCGACGGCGACTTCTTCCTTGCCGACGATCGTGATGTTGTTCTCGGAGTTGCAGGCGACGACGCAGGCGCTGCAGCCGTTGCAGACGGACAGGTCGATGACCATGCCCCAGGCATTGCCCTCGTACTTCCACTGCGGATACAGGGACAGATCGGACAGCTCTTCCTGCTCTTCGCGGGCGTGGCTGCCGTCACCGAGGTGCTGCTGAGCAGGCCCGAGGCCGGACTGATACACCGGCGCCACAGGCTCCAGATACCCGTTGTATTCCCGTTCCTGTGTGTGCGGATTCACCGCCTTATTGTGGAGGGGCTGGCCTGCGGTGTGCTCGGCGTGGGCGTGACCGCCGTGGGCCGCTGCCAACGAGGCGAGAGTCTTCGCCTGGAACACGTCTTCCCGGGAACCTTCCAGGGTGAAGTGATCCTGGGTGCTGACCAGTGGGTAGGTCGCTTCCGTTTTCTTGATCGCCAGACCGGTGCCGCCCCAGGGGGACTTGACCGAGCGCAGGGGATAGGCGTTGAAGCCGGTCCCCGTGCCGACCCGACCTGTGCGGGTCCGGCCGTAACCGAGGTAGACCGTCACTCCACCGGCACAATGGCCGGCCATGATCCAGACAGGCACTTTCATCGAGCGACCTTCAAAAGTCAGCTCGATGACGTCCCCGTTGCGGACTTTGTACTCTTCCGCCGTCGCCGGGGCGATCAGGGCCGCATTGTCCCAGGTCAGGGAGGTCAGCGGCTTCGGCAGCTCCTGCAGCCAACCATTGTTCGCGTAACGGCCGTCGAAGATCGTCGGGTCGAGGCGCAGGATCAACTCCAAGCCGTCGGACTTCGCCTGCGGCTCACCGGCAAACCCGCTCTTGACGGACACACCGACAGTCGGACTTGCCGAACCGACGATCAGACCGTCATGCAGCGTCGTTTCCCAGAACGAGTCAAAGCCGGCTGCCCGCTGGCCCTTCCAGTAAGCCTGGATCAGGTCGTAGCTGGTCTTGTCGGCCTGACCCGCCACGGCGGCGATCATTTCACCGGCGGACTTGCTGCGGTAGAGCGGCTCGATGAGCGGCTGGATGATGCTGGTCGTGCCATCGAAGGCCCGGGCATCGCCCCACGCTTCCAGGAAGTGGCTCTCGGGCACGTGCCATTGGGTCAGGTTGGCGGTCTCATCATGATAAAGACCGAGGTAGGCGCTGAACTTCGCCTTGCTGATCAGCTCGGCAAAACCCAGCTCGGCCGGTGCCGTAAAAGCCGGGTTCGTCCCGATAATCAGCAGGGAGTCGACGGCACCGGCCTTGAGGTCGGTGGCGAGCTCCTGGATGCTGGCGAGGTGATCGACCGGCACCGCTTCGGGTGACGCAATGAAACTGACCGTCTGACCGATATTGCCGAGGGCGGCATTCATCGCATAAGCGAGGGCATGCACCACCGGGGCGGCGGCGACGCCAGCGACGACGAGCGAACGGCCACGATGGGCCTGCAGGTCGGTGATGGCGGCATCCACCCACTTGGCCAGGTCATTGCCAAGCGCATTGCCGGCAGCAGCCGTGACTCCCAGGCGGTTGGCGACCAGGCGGGCGAGCGACTCGATCTCGCTGGGCTTCATCCGCAGCCGGTGGTCGGCCATGCTGCCCGTCGTGTTCGGCGAGCTTTCCGCGGCGTAGAACCGGTTCATCTGCTGCTTGTCGTGGCGGACCCGGCGCGCCGTGGCGAAGTCCTTCGAGTAACGGACGCCACCGGGCGCCGTGTCCATGAAGTCCGCATCCAGACCGAAGACGATGTCAGCCTTCTCGAAAGCGTAGATCGGCTGCACATCGGACCCGAAGGCCATCCGTGAACCGGCCCGGACGCTCGACAGATTGAAGGGCTCGTACTGATGCCACTTCGCCCCGGGGTTCGCCTTGAGCACGGCCTGGATCTGGGCGATCAGGGACGGCGAGGTCAGTGTTCCGGTGAGGATACGCAGACCGCCGTTGCGGGGAGCGCCGGCGAGGGCCGTCGTGAAGTCTTTCCAGGTGCTCTTCTTTGTGGCGTTGGTGACGTCGATGGCCCGGTCGGGGTCGTACATGACCAGCGGCTCGGCCTGGGCATAGATGTCCGTGGCGCCGAAGCTGGCGGGATGCTTGGGGTTGCCTTCCAGCTTGGTCGGGCGACCCATGTGGCTCTCAGCCAGCAGACCCATCGCATATCCGGCAAAGGGCATGGTCGTAGCAAAGAAGAGCGGCTTGCCGGCGACGATCTCCTCGGGTGCCTTGACGTAGGCCACGATCTTCTTGCGCTGGATGGGATAGCAAGCGGTCAGACCGGCAAAGGCCAGTGATGCGCCCATCAGCTTCAGGAAGCTGCGGCGGCTGACGGCGTCGTTCCAGCCAG
>JACMPN010000617.1 GCA_014377495.1 Candidatus Sericytochromatia bacterium | reverse complement strand
TGGCCATGACGACTCCCCGTCCGGACAGCTCCCGGGCCAGGCTCGGCCAGAGAATTGGTGCGATGCCTCTGTATTGTACGTGCGCGTCCGCAGGACGGGGGCGAGGTCCGCTCAGGATGGGACGAAAGGGGCGACGGCGGGCCATGCTGGCCGCATCCGGACGACCATGCTAGGGTAGGCAGACGATCCCGCTGGATCGGCACAACGATGGATGCGCCAGCCGAGCGCCGGTACGGCATGCTGCCTGTGGGCGGCATACCGGAACGGTGAAAGAGAGACCAGACGATGACGCTCAACTTTTTGAACCGGGCCGAAGCGCCCCTCAGCGAACGTGACTGGGAGATGATCGACAGCGTCGTCACCGAAGTGGCCAAGCGCCAACTCGTCGGCCGGCGGTTCATCCAGATCTTTGGCCCCTTGGGTGCCGCCGTCCAGGACGTGGACTACGACACTTTCGCCTCCACCGGTGATGCCGTCGTCGCCGTGCTCGGCGAAGAAGGGGTCAGCCCCGTCCGGGCCCAGCGCCGGGTCCATGAGAACATCCCGATCATCTACAAGGATTTCGTTCTTTACTGGCGTGACCTCGAGACGGCCCGCAAGATGGACATGCCCATCGACGTCAGTTCCGCTGCCGCCGCCGCCTCCTACGTGGCCCGCAAAGAGGACGATCTGATCTTTTACGGCGACGTGGAGTGCGGCTACGAAGGCCTGATGACGGCCACCGGTCGGAACACGATGAAGTCCCGGGACTGGAAAAAACCCGGCAACTCCTTCCAAGACATCGTCGATGCCCGGACGAAGCTGCTGGATGCCGGCTTCTTCGGCCCCTATGCCCTGGCCGTGAACCCGGTCTGGTACGCCCACATGCACCAAATCCACGGCAACTCCGGCACCCTGGAGATCAACCATGTGCGGGAGATCTGCACGGCAGGCGTCTTCCAGACCCCGATTCTCAAAGGGAACCATGCAGCCCTGGTTTCGGTCGGACTGCAGAACTTCGACATCGCCCTGGCGCAGGATCTCATCTCGGCATACCTCGGTCCCGAGCAGATGAATCACCCCTTCCGTGTGCTGGAGAGCCTTGTGCTCCGGCTCAAGCGGCCCGGTGCCATCTGCACGATCGAGATCTGATCATGTCCGATGACCGCGCCGTCTTGATCCGACTGCGGGCCGTGATGGCCCGTGAGTTGGAAACGATCAACGAGTACGAGGTATTCGCCGATGCGACGGAAGATCCGGACATCAAAGCCCTTTTCCAGCACTTGGCTGATGAAGAAAAGGAACACGTGACCGAGGTCTACGAAGTCCTGAAACAACGCGATGCCGCACAGGCCGCCTGGGAGCAGGGGGCTCACGTCCAGGCGATCCGTGATCACCGTTTCGGTGAAGCCATCGCCTCAGGCACCCCCAAACTCGCCACGATGGCGCCACAAACCGCCGTCCCCGGCGTGGCGGCGGTACCTGCCCCGGCAGTTTCCGTGGCAACGGTTTCAGCCCCGCAGCAGATGTCTGAGCACCATGGTGCCCTGACCCTGATGCCCACACGCCTGACCGTGGGCAGCCTGATGGGTCAGCCCCAAATCTGAGTCCCCTGAACCAGTCGTAGCCCGCCGAATTCGGCGGGCTTTTTTGATGTTTGGGTGCAGCTCGGGTAACGCGGCGGCATTCTGAACGGAGTCGTCGGTGGCTCCATTCGTAAATCTTTTTTGATTAGTATTCCATTCAAAAAGTTTAAACCAACGACGATAATACGAAACGCCCACCGACCAAAAGCAATCGCTTGGTTTTTGTTGCCTCAAAGGAGAGCGCCATGTCCGACAGTTGGCAGCAGCTTTTGGCATACCGTACCCGTGCCCGGGCCTGGGTCGATCGCCAGGTCGGACTCGCCGATACCCGATTGCGGGTCGCCAGACTCCTGGATGTGGGCTTTGACTACAGCTGGGACGAGGTCGAAGCGGACTTCGAGATTTTGGGACACCGTGCCGACTTTCTGGTGCGGCTTGCCGATGCGCCGTGGGGCATCGTCATGGTCCAGACGATGGGGACCGGGCTCTGTGCCACACCGCCCCCCGAAGCGTTCGTCATGGCCGACGGTGCCGGTGTCAGCTGGTGTTGGCTGACGGATGGACTGGTGATCCAGCTGTACCATGTCGGAGTCGATCTGGTCTTGAGCCGGATCATGCACTGCGACCTGCTGGCAGATGACGAGGCGGACCTTCGGGCGTTTTGGCGCCTCCTGTGCCGGGAAGGCGTGAGCAGCGGCCGTCTGGAGCAACATCGCCAGGACCGTGAACGCCCCGATCATGAAGCCGTGCGGCTGGCCCTGCTGACGCCCGAGGTCCTGACCGCTCTGCAGACCGAGTTGGCCCGGGATTTCCGCCGTCCCGGCGAGACATCCGATCTCGCCGGCATGGTGGCGTGGCTGTGCCGTGTCCCGCCGACCCCGCCTATCCCCGGAGGCGACGGCGACCGCGGTGCGGCGGCCGCGTGCTCGGACCCGGCCGGGGCACACCTGCATGAGCCGTCCCTGATGCTTGCGATCGGCCCAAACGGATGCCTGGCGGCGCCAGAGGATGCGGTGCACGGCGAGGCGGCGGACGACGGATTGACCTGGCAGACTCCCTCTGGCCAAGTGGATCCTCCCCACCTGTTAGGCGACGACACAGGCGAGTCCCTAGAGATGGCGCACGACACGCCACTGCCGGTATCGCCGGCAAAACGGCGACGGAGAGGCGGATGGCGGCTCCTTGAAGCGGACGAAATGACCGCCGAGGAAGGCGTGGCGATGTCGGACATTCCGGAGTCCGTGCTCGTGGCAGACACAGACTTTCCGGCACCGGCGGCCTCAGATGCCACTGAATTGGCGGTGTCCGAACCTGGCCACATGCCTGACCGG
>JACMPN010000616.1 GCA_014377495.1 Candidatus Sericytochromatia bacterium | reverse complement strand
TCTTCGGCGGCGATGACGGCTTTCTGGAGCCAGGGGGAGATCTGGGCCAGCGGGACGACGCTGCGGTTTTCCTCGTCGTGGACCTTGGCGACGAGCCGGCCCTTGCGGTCGAGGATCTCCGTCGTCTCGGCCGGCGTGTAGTAGCGCAGGCCACCGACGTCGGGCAGGCGGCTCAGACTGAAGGCCAGACCGATGATGGCCCCGGAGCCCAGGGCCCCGACGAGGACCAGCGCGGCCAGCCAGCCCCGGCGGCGTGGGGGCACGGGGCGCGTCGCCGCATCCGGTCTGGCGGGACCGGGCGGTCTGGGGTCGGATTTGGCCACAGGGGGTCTATCAGGCATACGGTCCTACGGTCATGCGTCCTACCACATGCGGTACGCGTGGTCCCGCAGCCCAACAGGCGAGACGGGCGCGGCCAGCGACATGGCGTTGATGATCGTACCATACTGGGCCAAGTCAGCCGCTGATGGCCATCACAGGCAGCGCATCGTGGCAAATTGGCGGCTTGGCTCACAGGCGCCCGACCCGCCGCGTGCAAAATCACGTCTAACCATGGCAGGTCGTGGGTATATAGGTAGTCTGGAGGCGGGTCCGGCTGGCGTAAGTCCCTCGGGGCGCTGGTTGTGGCGATTATGGTGATGGTGGTGGGTGTCCGTCTCCGGGCGCCGTGGTCAGAACCCTGTGGTGAAAACCGGGAGCACGAGTACCAACGATGATGGATCACACCGGCCCAATCGAATTCTGGACCCCCAACCGGCGGCTGGACAATGCGTCCAGCGAAACCGAGTCCCTGGATCTGGCCATGCAGGCCGTCACGCACCTGCCGCGCCCCGAGGCCCGGCGGATGGTCGATCAGCTGATCCGGCTCGGTCAGTTTTACGAAGCGGCCCGCTGTCTGGAGCTGATGGCCCAGCATTCCCTGGGGGTGATCACCCGGGCCGAGCGGCTTGTCGATCGGCGCCGCCCGGAGTTCGGCCGATTCCACGACGACATCCGGGCCCTGATGCAGGCCGGCGAGCTGTATCATCGCAGCCGGCGGCCCGGCACGGGCTGGGCGACGTTCCAGCGGGCCTTGATCTTTGTCGAGGAGGCGTTGCGCAGTCTGGAGAGCGTCGAGGTCGATGATCCGGCCGACTCATGCTGTGTTGGCCTGGCTTTCGAACTCGCCGGCCATTGTTGTGCTGCCATCGACAAGGTGGATGGCTTAGACTACTACAGGGCCGCCCAAGACTGCTGGCGCCAAAGCACCGTGGTGAACCCCGAGGCCTGCCTCACCTGGCAGGCGCATCATGTCACCCAGACGGTCATCGCCAGCCTGGAGCCGGTTGTGGCCATCAAGCCTTTGGAGCCGTCGTTGCGGATCAGCCTGTTCAGCACGGATTACCAAACTCGCCTGGATACGGCGAAGGCATTGCTTTGCTAGCCGGTCGGGGAACCGTCCGGCTCCTATCGCACACTTAAAGGAGAGACCATGGCCATCATCAATCCTGGTTCCAAAGGACCGATCGGACCCCGTCCGGCCGGTCAGCCTGCGCCCGCCGTCCGTCCTGGTCAGCCCGCTGCCGCTTCCCCGGCCGCCGTGCCGTCACCCCAGGCTGCCGCTCCGGCTGCCGAGACCGGCGACGCCGAGTTGCCCGAAGGCGCCAAGTCCTGCCCCAAGTGCAGCGGCACGATGCTCACGGACAACAACGGCGAGTTCTGCTGGGCGGTCACGGCCGTCGTCAAGGATCCCGAAGGCCGCATCCTCTACGATCCCGCCACCGGCGTGCCGTTGGCGATGTACACCTGCCAGGAGTGTGGTTACCTGGAGTTCTATTCCGCCATCAAGACGGGTCTCTTCACCGTGCCGGCTCAGCCCCCGCAAGGATGAGCGACCCCGGACCGGCCAGTCCGTCCGTAGAGGCGGTCGAAGCCCGGCTGTTGGAGATCTTTTACGCGCTGCCGGCCACCACGGGGTTCGGCACGGCAGCGCCGCAGGATCTGACCGTCCTCGTCGATGAGGCGATCGCCACCGTCGAGGCGGCTTTACCGCCGTTCCGGTGCCGGAGCGGCTGCTTTCAGTGCTGCGAAGAGGGTGTGCCGCTCGTTTCCGCCCTCGAATGGCGGCGGCTGCACGCCTTTTTGGCGACCCAGTCCGAGGATTTTGTCTTGGCGATCGTGGCGCCGACGATGATCCGCTATCGGCGGCAGGTGGACGGCCTGACCTATGCTGCCATGAAGCTGCGTGGCGATCCCCCTGCCATCGAGGGGGTCGAGTCGATCGACATGGACGCCTGTCCCATGCTCATCGACGGCAAGTGCGGTGTGTATGAGGCCCGGCCCCTCCTGTGCCGGTCCTACGGGTTCATGACGGTGCAGGATGAGGCCGATTCCCGGCCACTGATGTGTCAGCCGGCCGTGGAGCAGATTAAAGAGACCTTTCCGGCTGAGTACGCCCTGCCCAGGTTCGAGCCCTTCGAGGCCCGCCTGCGCCAGCTCAACGGCAGTCAGGGCCGGGCGCATCTGCCGCTCTGGATCATGGCCCAGCACGAGCTCGGCGGCTATTTGGCGCCACCGATCACCGATCCCCTCCCGTGGGCCCTCCGCCGCGTGTCGCGCCTGGGCTTCGTGTAGGTCCGGACGCCGGATGGCCCCGCGGATTTCGGCGGGCGTTCGAGCGCACCGCTCTGATGGGTGACGTTTTCACCTCACCCCCACCGACTCTCCGGTCGGGCCCAGCGCCACCAGTGCCTATGCGTTGGCGGCCGGCGGGCCGATGACGATCGCCTTCGGGTCCGAGGGGCACACGTAGACGCAGACCCCGCAGCCCGTGCAGCGATCGGCCTGCACGACGGGAACCTGACCGTCGGTTTGGGTGATCGCCGCCGGTACCGGGCAACTGGCCACACAGTAATCGCATTCCCTGCCCTGGCTGACGACACAGTGGGCTTCCGTCAGCTTGGCCAGCCCCATGCGGGCGTCGAATACCTGCGTCAACGGCAACAGGGCGCCAGACGGGCAGGCGGCGATGCAGGGCGTGTCCACGCAGAGGTGGCACGGCTGGATGACGGGATTCAGGGCCGGGGTGCCCGCAGCAAGCCCCATCGCGGCCGACAGGGGCCGGATCGCGTTCGGCGGGCAGGCATCGGTGCAGCGCCCGCAGCGATGGCAGGTCAGCAGAAAATCCGCCTCGGGCAAGGCGCCCGGTGGCCGCATGCGGCCCGGCGGCCGGCCCACGGCGACAGGCGCCAAGTGCTCGGCAGCCTGTCGGCCCAACCAGCGCAGGCCGCGCTTCAGGAATTCGCTACGTCCAAAGGTGTCTGACATACCTGTATGGTCGCGCCGTCAGCCGCCGTCGCCCAGCGGGATGCCGTTTGTGCCGTTCAGTCCGACGATGGGCCCATGCACGATACATCGGGCCCGCCGCACTCCTCCGGCCTCGTGCGCGGCCTGATGATCACGGCGAGTTGCTGACGGGCACCCTGGGGGCGTTGTGCTATGTCTTCGCCCTCAGCCGCATCCCGCTGGCCCAGGCCGTGATGCTGAACTGCACGGCCCCCTGTTCACCACGGTCCTGGCGGCCATCTTCCTCGGTGAAACGCTCAGGGCCCCGGCCATCGGCGGCCTCGCCCTAATTGGCGTCTGGCTGATCGTCGATCCGCAGGGCGGCCAATGCAATGTCGGTACCGTCGTCGGGCTGTGTTCCGTGGTCGTCGGGGCGTTGATTGACGGGGTCTGATTCGGCGAGGTGTTGTCACTGCCGGCGATGATCGGTGGTGCCTTGATCCTGCTCGGCGGCGTCAGTAGGGATACGGGCGATCCACCAGCCGGGTGCCGACGCCGAGGAGTTCCTGTTGCAGCTGCCGACCGCGGGCGATCGCCGTGGTGCTGGCCTCGGCATCCCAGCCGATTTCGGCGGCGGCTTCCCAGGAAGACATCGCCAGTGCCGGCCGGCGCTCGTGAAAGTAGCTCCAGCCTTCGGCCCAGCGGGCTTCCGCCAGGGCGCCCGTGGCCTGCAGGACGGCACCCAGTGACCGCCAGCCGCGGGGGCTGCGTTCCTTGCGGCCCAGGCCCTGGCGCAGGGCGACTTCCGCCTCGTCATAGCGGCCCTGATAGCGCAGGGCCTCCCCCAACAGGATGCAGGGTGCCGAAAGATCGGTCAGGCGGTCCGCCAGGTAACGATAGGCGACGATGCCACGTTCCTGCTCCGCCGCCAGCTGGCCCATCAGCAGCCAGCCGATCCAGAAGTTCGGTTCAGCCTCACAGGCCTTTTCCAGGCGGTCCAGCACCAGGGCCCGGACCTCGGGGGCTTCCGCCGCTTCCTGCTGCCAAACCCAGTACCGGCAGAAGGCGTCCTTGGGGTCCCGGTTCAACACGGTGTTCGCCGCAGTGACCGCCCCCATGCCGTCGCCGAGGGCCGCCCGGATCGTTACGGCGGTGCGCCAGGCATCCAGGTTGTCCGGACTTTCCAATGCGGCCTCGATGGTCATCATCGCCTCGTCCTTCTGATCGACGAGCAGGTGGATGGCCGCCAGGCGGGTGCGGGCCTCGATGTGCTGGGGGACCAGCTCCAGCGTGAACCGGGCCTCGCGGGCCAGATCGGCGTAGAACGGCCGGCCATAGAGGGGGATCCCCGGCGCAAAGAGCGGGTACCATTGGCCGTCACCCTGGATGAAGGCGGCCTGCATGTCTTCGGAGGCTTCGCTGTGGCGGCCCAGTCCCATCCGGATCAGGGCCCGGTCGGACAGGGCGATCGGATTGCCCGGTTCGGCGGCGAGGATGCGACTGAACGCCAGCTCGCCCTCTTCCGGATCGAGGCTGCAGAGCACCAGGGCCCGCTGATACCGGCTGTACGGCTCGGCGGGCGCCCGGACCAGCGCCGTGTCGACCGCGGCCAGTGCCCCTTCGAGGTTGCCCTCGGCGAGCTGCACCCGGCTGTTGAGCAGATCGACGTTCGTTTCGCGCTCGCCTTCGGCTTGCAGCCGCATCGCCGCCCGCACCTGGACGAGGGCCGAAAAGGTCTGACCCATGGCCAGGAGGCGGTTTCCCAGCAGCAGGCGGGCGTCCAGGGCGTCGGGGCTGGTCGTCGACCATTTTTCCAAAATGCGATGCAGCTGGGTTTCGATCTCGCCACTGGTCTCGGGATCCAGATTGGGCTGGGGCTGCAGCGCCAGCCCGCAGAGGGCTGCGGCCCTGTCGTACGTGCCCACGTTGTAGCAGGCGGCCGCCAGGGCGACCTGGACCTGCGGCCGCAGGATCAGGGCCTGACCTTCCAGTTCCGGACGTGACATCAGGCCCTCGGCGACCACCGTCGCCTCGTCGAACTGCTGGGCATCCAGGAGCGAGGCGGCGAGGGCCAGGATAAGCAAAGGGTCGTTCGGCCCGGCCGAAACAGCCCGTTTGTGCCATTCCACCGCTTCGGGGTGCTGGCCGCGCTCTTGCAGGGTGTTGCCGACGCTGTGGTAAAGCCAGGCCCGCAGACCCGGATCAGGCGACCGCTCGGAAGCACGCAGATAAGCCGCTTCGGCCTCGGCGAACAGATTCAGCTGGGCGTAGAGTTCGGCGAGTTGGTAGGAGGCGTAAGGGTCCTGACTGGCGAGCTGGTCGGCCGTCTTAAACGCCTCGACCGCTTCGGCCATGCAGCCCACCATCTCCATCAGCTCACCCATGAGCAGGTAGCCCGCAGCCGACGTCGGATCGTCGGCGATCAGTTCCTCTGCGGCGCGCTGACAGCCTTCCCAGCGCTCTTCGGACAGGGCTTCATAGCCGTCGATCAGGGCGGTGACGGCCTCGTTTTCGGCCGAGCTGGGGTCGTGCATCTGGGCGATCCACTCGTCCCAGGTGTAATCCCGATCGCGCAGGGCCTGCATCAGACCGGCCCAGACCAGGAGCGGGTCAGCACTCTCGGCGAGACTTACTTGGAGCGCTTCGTCGGCGGTGGCGAGGTCGCGCTCGTCTAACGCCGTCACCACGGCCAGGCCGATGCGGGCCTGACTGAGAAATTGGCGGGCTTCCATGCCCAGTGGCGCCTCGGCCATGATTACCCCTATTCAGAACTGCGCGCGTCACCTGACCGGCGACTGGTCTTGAAAGACGAAGTCTACGGCCTGTGTAAGCCGTCGCCAAGTCAGCGGGCCCGGGTCCGTCCCTGATATATTAATCCTCTGTTAAATCAATCTTGACAACCCAGGCCTTTTCTTGTTCGAACCTCAAATTGAACCCCGTCAAACCCGTCGGGTTGGTCGTCGGGCTCTTGAGCTCGGGCGGGCGGCTGGCCGGTACAGGACGGGGGACAGTCATGGTCTCGATGCAGCGCTTCGGTACGGCCTTGTTGGCCACGGTGGCCATCCGCTTCCGGGACCGGCCCGAGTTGACCGCGCAGTACGCCCAGCTCCATCCGGCCGAAGACGTTGCCGAGACGATGGCCGTCTACCTGCAGAAACAGGGCGATCCGGGCAAGCTGGACACCGACATGAAGGCCAACCACAAGAACCTCGGCATGAAGCGGAAGTTCGACTACGTGGCCCAGTTCTTCAAGGCGCTCGCCGTCAGGTTCCCCGGCCAGCCGAAACCGGTCCCCGCCACGGCCGACACCCACCGCTGACGGTCCACCAAAAGCCCCGTTACCGGTGGGGCTTTTGGTGTTTGAGCAAGTTGGCCATATCCGTTCCTCCGTTTTGGGCCGGGCGGTGCAGCCGATGGGGATGGCCCCGGGGGATCATGAACCCACCCCGGGGAATTCCGGGATGCGGCAGCGATGGGCCGTGGGCGGGCATTGCCAGCGACGGAGTCGCCCAAGCGACGATTTGGCAACCTTTTGATGCGGGGTATAATGGGCGGACCAGCATCAGGGGCTCGCTCAAACCGGCCGCCCATTGATCGGACCGGGGCAAACATGGGTTGTCCCAAGTCAACCAGCGCAGTCGGGAGGGACCGTGAGCAAGTTCATCGAGCGGCTGCAGGAGCAGGTTATTCTGGCCGATGGGGCCATCGGATCGTTGCTGCATGAGCGGGGCGTGCCCTTGCAGGCGTGTTTCGAAGGCCTGAACATCCAGCAGGCCCATCTGGTCCAGGCTATCCACCTGGAGTATGTGGCCGCCGGAGCCAAGCTTGTCGAAACGAACACCTTCGGCGCCAACCGCTACAAGCTTGCCGCCCACCAGCTGGCCGATCAGGTCATCGATTTGAACCGCGCCGGGGCCCGTCTGGCCCGGGCCGTCGTTCCGGCCGACGTCTTCGTCGCCGGGGCCATCGGACCGTTGGGTGCCGCCGCCGAAGAGGCCACGCCGGATGACCGCCGTGCCGCCTATGCCGAGCAGGCCGTGGCCCTGGCCGAAGGCGGCGCCGACGTGCTGCTCTGCGAGACCTTCAACGACCTGCAGGATCTGGCCTTGGCCGACGCCGCCATCAAGGCGGCCTGCGACCTGCCCGTCATCGCCCAGATGGCCTTTGGCGAGGACCTGCACACGGCCGCCGGTGCCGATCCCTTGTCGGCCTTGGGCCTGCTGCGGGCGGCGGGTGCCGACGTCATCGGCGGTAACTGCGCCACCGGCCCTTCCGGCCTGATCAAGCTGGTCAAGCGGTTCGGCGAGTTGACGGACAAGCCCCTGAGCGCATTTCCCAACGGCGGCTTCCCGCAGTACGTGGACGGGCGTTTCCTGTTCCGTTCGACGCCGGAGTATCTCGGCGAGAGTGCCGTCCGCCTGGCCGAGGCTGGGGCCAACCTCATCGGGGGCTGCTGCGGCACCGGCCCTGCCCACATCCGGGCCATGGCCCAGGCCCTGGGTCAGCGCAAGCCCGCCAAGCGGATCCTCGTGCCGGCCACCCCTGTCATCGCCCAACCCCCACGGGCCAAAGAAGCCCCGGATTTCCTGCGGGACGTGGGCAAGCGCCTGATCATCACCGTCGAGGTCGATCCGCCCAAGGACATGGACATGGGTCCCGGCTTGGCAGGGGCCCAGATGCTGGCCGAAGCGGGGGCGGATGCGATCAGCATCGGCGAAAACCCCCTGGCCAAGGTGCGGATGAGTGCCTTCGTCTTTGGCCACGAGGTGCAGCGGCACACGGGGCTGCCGGCGATCGTCCACTGCACCTGCCGCGACCGCAACGTCATCGGTCAGCAGTCCGAGCTGATGGGGGCGGCGATCCTCGGCGTCCGTTCGGTTTTCTGTATCACGGGTGATCCGGCCGGACCGATGGGCCAGGGCTCGGTCTATCACACGAACGCCTTTGGCCTGATCGAGCTGGTGGCCAAGCTCAACAACAAGCAAAACCTCGCCGGTCAGCCGCTGAAGCAGTCCACCGACTTCATCATCGGGGCGGCGATGAACCCGAACGTCCGGCGGCTGGAGGTCGAGGTCCAGCGGGCCGAAAAGAAGATCCGGGCCGGTGCCCAGTTCTTCCAGACCCAGCCTGTGTTTTCACCCGAGCAGGTCATCGAGGTCTACGAGGCGACCAAGCACTTCTCGGTCCCCGTGTTCATCGGCATACTGCCCCTGGCCAGCTCCCGCAACGCCGAATTCCTCCACAACGAGGTACCCGGGATCAGCATCCCGGAGGGCGTGCGGGCCCGGATGGCCGAAGCGCCGCCCGAGCAGCAGGCCCAGGTCGGTCTGGACATCGCCAAGGAACTCATCGACGTGGCCCTGCTCCACGCCCCCGGCATTTACCTCATCCCGCCGTTCAACAAGTACGCCCTGGCTGCCGAGTTGGTCTCATATGCCCGCAGCAAGGCCCCTACGCAGGGCATGCCTGAGAGCCGTCTGGGCAGGCCGATTGCGTTGTCGAACCTGCCTAAGGTCCATTAGGACCTGTCGTTAGGTATCTCCTAGCACTCGGCCCGTCCAAACGGCTCTCAGACACGCCCTGTCTTCAGTCACCGGTTATGCTTCAGGCAGTCTAGGATACGGATTTCCCATGTGCGGCATCGCTGGCTTTCTCTCTCGCACCCCGCACCCGGAGCGCGGGCGTCAGGTGACGCGTATGGCCAGGGCCCTGGCCCATCGGGGGCCGGACGACGAGGGTGTCGCCCTGTTCGCCCTGGACGGGTCGCCCCCCGAGGCGGCGCCGCATCTGTCCGGCGATGCCCGCCCCGTTGGCCTGGCCCATCGGCGGCTGAGCATTCTGGATCTGTCTCCAGCAGGCCATCAGCCCATGGCCGATCCGACCGGTCGCTACTGGCTGACCTTTAATGGTGAGATCTATAACTACCTGGAGCTGATGCCGGAGCTGGAAGCCCTCGGGTACCGGTTCCGCTCCCAAAGCGACAGCGAGGTGTTGCTCTACGCCTATGCCGCCTGGGGTGAAGCCTGCCTGCACCGTTTCAACGGCATGTTCGCCTTCGCCATCTGGGATGACCGTGACAAGCGGCTTTTCGCCGCCCGTGACCGCCTCGGCGTCAAACCGTTTTACTACTGGCACAGTGACAACGACCTGGCCTTTGCCAGCGAAATCAAGGCCCTGCTCACCCTGCCGGACGTGCCCCGCAAGCCCTGCCTACCGGTGGTGGCCCGCTATCTGGTCGAGGGCTACGGGATCACGGATCAGTCCCAGGACTCCTTTTTTGCCGGGATCGTCTCGCTGCCGGGTGGTCACTGGCTGAGTTGGAGTCCGGATGCCGGGGTGACCGTCTCCCGCTGGTGGAGGCTCGGGGCGAACACCCAGGCGACACCGGGGGATCCCGAGGCCTTCCGGGCCCTGTTTGACGATGCCGTGCGGCTGCGCCTGCGTTCCGACGTGCCCCTGGGTTCCCTGCTCAGCGGGGGACTGGATTCCAGTGCGATCATCACGACGATGTTCGCCCTGACTGGCACCCCTCCGGCCACCTTTTCGGCCTATGGGAACACCCCCGAGACGGATGAGCGGCCCTATATGGCAGCGGTCGCCCAAGCCGTCGGGGCCAAAGCGGAATATATCGGCATGCAGGCCGACGGCTTCATGGCCGCCCTGCCGAAGATCGTCTTCCATTTGGACGAACCCTATGCGGGCACGTCGATCTACCCCCAGTGGCTGGTCCTGCAGGCAGCCCGCAAAGGCGGGCTGACGGTCCTGCTCAATGGTCAGGGGGGCGACGAGTCGCTGGCCGGCTATGCGAAATTCCTGCGGTATTACCTGGCTGGGCTGATGCAGCGGGGGAAACTCGGGCAAGCCAGTCGGGAAGCCACCGCCTTCGGACGTCCAGACGCCCTCTGGCCGGCGGCACGCATCGCCTTGGCCGAATGGCGCGGCTACCGTGGCAGCATTTCGCCGGCACCGGCCTACATGCACCCGGACCTGATCGCCGAGATGCCCGCGCAATGGGTGCCGCCCGAGGGCCCGACGCCCCTGCGCCGGGAGTTGCGGAGCAGCCTGACCCTGTCGCCCCTGCCGTCCCTGTTGCGGCTTGAAGACCGGATGAGCATGGCCCACAGCTTGGAGACCCGTCACCCGTTCCTGGATTACCGGCTCGTCGAATTTATGGACGGCTTGCCGGACGAGGCGGCGATCAGCGGCGGGTGGACCAAGCGTATCCTGCGCCAGGCAATGTCGGAGCGCCTGCCGGCTGTCGTCCGGGACCGCAAGAGCAAAATGGGCTTCGAGACGCCGGCGGCGGACTGGTTCCGTGGGCCGTTGGCCGAGTGGATCGGGGACCTGCTCCACTCCCGCAGTTTCATCGATCGGGGCTTCGTCCATCCCCAGCGCATACAGGGCGTATACGACCAGTTGCGGGCAAATCCGGGCGATCACCGGGCCTTTGGCCTCTGGCCCTGGGTCCATCTGGAACTGTGGGCCCAGACGTTCATGGATCCAGTGACACCTGCCCCGGTGAGTCTGTCATCCCCTGCCGTCATGTCCTGAGGCTGACGCAGGGAATTGACTAAAAGCCCATTCCGGCGCAGGCCGCAAACCCATCTGGCGGCCTAGGCCCGAATGGTCAGACGATCCAGCAAACCGGCCAGTTGAGCAGTGCCATGCTGTCGGGTATAGGGTGCCAGGGCGGCTTCCGGCACCGACCACGGCAGGCTGCCGGTCTGTTGCCAT
>JACMPN010000005.1 GCA_014377495.1 Candidatus Sericytochromatia bacterium | reverse complement strand
TCGTCACGCAAGGTGCTGACGTTTGCCTGGTCGAGTGGCGTGACGGCGGGGAGGCGGCTCGGGGGACGTGCTGGGTGCCCAGATTGCACACGGCGGGAGGCAAATTTGCCTGGAGCCAGGGCCAGCCGGCACGGCTTCTGGTGGTGGATGCGACTGCCGTGGAACGATCGGTGATGGCGGTCCCCGTCGTCATCGCCCCACAACGTGGCGAGCGGGCACCCGAAGTGCGGGCGGCCATGGCGGCTGACGGCCGTAATTGGCTGCGCACCGTCTTGGGCGGTGACGCCGAGAATATGAAACAACATGGCCAGCTCGGTCAGATCCACAGTGAAATGCAGGAATGGCCGCCCGCCGCCCGTCATTACGAGCGGGTCATCGACCTGTGCGCCCGCCTGGAGCGCTGGCCGCCCAGTGTCGTTGTCTCGTTCGATATCCGGGTGAGGCTGGCCATCCAGCGGGACCAGTTTGTCCAGGCAGACCGGCTGCTGGTGCGCCATGGGCATGTGATGCAGCATCACGCCCTCTTTTGGCGGCACCGGGCATGGGTTGACGTGCAACTGGGTGACCTGGCCAAAGCCGAAGACTCGGTCGCCCGTGGGTGGGCGCTCGTCTCGCTGCAGGCCGTGGGCATGGGCGACGTGCGGCGCGACTTGGCGGGTATCGCGACGGATGTGTGCCGCCTCAAGGGGGAGGACGCTGCTTATGGCGTCTGGTTGGCCTGCTTGGTCCAAGCGGGAGGCGTCGATCCCTCTTTGGTGATGGCCTGGTGCATGTGGTTGGTCACCCGCCGGCGGGCGGGGGATGCGCTGGCGTTCCTCCGGACGGCGTCGGCGTCTGGTCTGACGTCGGCCGACCTGACGGAACTCGCGCGCCTTTTGGACATCGGAATGCCGCTCCCGGAGGCTTGGTCCGAGATCGCCGCCGTACCTGTTTTCGTTGAGCCCCGGGTGCCTCGCCTCAGCTTGACGGTGCTTGTCGTGGCATCGGTGGCGGACGCGGGCTTGACTGCATGTCTGGCCAGCGTCAACGGCATTGCCGACGAAATTCTGGTCGTCGCGCCGGAGTCGGCAAGCACCTCTGTGCCGGGATTTGCAGCCACGCTGTTTGTTGCCAATGGGGACGTCCTGCAGGCGTGTGCCACCGCCATCGCCACGGCCACCGGAGATTGGTTGCTGCTGATCGATGGACGGGAGCGTTTGGATCAGGCTTCCATGGTGGCCGTAGAGCAGGCCATGGCCGTGAACGGCCCGGGGCTGATCGCGTGTGCTGTGCGGTCTGCCGTCGAGGTGCCGGAAATGCCGGTCGCAGCAGCGCGTCTGCCACGGCTCTGCCGCATCCGGGCGGGCGTGCAGGTCGTGGTGACGCCTCAGGTGGGGATCCGCTTGCCGGACGATGCTCCGGCCACGGAGTCTGACGACGTGGTGTTCTGGCGGGATGTCGCCGAGGTGCCGGACGATGGGCATGGGAGCGCAGACTCCCTTGCGGCGATCTTCGGGTCCTCCCTGACGGGAGAGCTCCAGGCCGGGATAGCGCTGCTTGCCGTCGGTGACCTTCCGGCGGCCCGGTCTTCGTTTGATGCCGTCCTGCATGACGCTGCCGGTATGCTACCCAAGCCCTGGTCATGGCAGGCATATGCGGGGCTGGCAACGATGCTCGCCCGCTCAGGTGAGACACAACAGGCCCTCCTCCATGCGGAACGGGCCCGACTCCTACATCCTTGTTACCCGCCGCTGTCGGCGCTGTGCAGCCAGATCGCCGCGGCCGTCCCGCTGGTGGCTGCCACCGTGACTGCGGTTATCCATGCTACGGGTCCGGCGGCGATGCCGGCCAGTCTGGCCAGTGTGGCGGGTGTGGCGGACGACATCCTCGTCTTGATTGCCGCACCGCCCGGGGACAGTGCGCCCGGACCAACGTCCCCGGTGGCGTTACGCACCCTGGCTGTCGGGGCCGACCTGACACCGGCTCAAATCCGCAACCTGGGCTTGTCTCAGGCAACCGGTGACTGGGTCCTGATGCTGGACGGTGACGAGTGTCTCACACCGGACGCCGCAGCACTGATCCGACGGGTGCGTGCCGGTGAGCAGCCGGCGGTGGCCGAGTACCTTCTACCGGTGGACGTGGGCGCCGGTGCCGGACCGGAGTGGGCCTGCCGGTTCTTCCGGCGGGACGGGCGCCAGTAGGATGCCGCTGATGGTGACGTCCTCCTCGGCGGCCCTCCGGCACTGCGCATGCCCGTGCCGGAGGCTGGCGTGATACGCCTCCCGGATGGGGCCCCGGCCCGGATGCAGCGCTGGCAAACGGAACGGGATCAACTGGCCGTGCAATTGGCCGACCGGCAACTGACTCTTGCAGGCCGTTGGCGGCTGACGTGGTTGTTGGGTCGTTTGAATCAGCCTCAGGAGGCGATGGCCGTGCTGATGGCCGGCCTGGCTGGATGGGGCAGGGACTGGCCCGAGGCGCATGCGGCCTTGATCGGATGGCGGGTGAGGCATGGCCAGTTTGGTCTGGCCCTGGCTCAGGCTCGCCAGTCGGTCATTGCGTGTCCGAAATCCGCTGGGCTGTGGTACCTATTGGCGGAACAGTTGGTGCAATCCGGTGATCTTGGCGCAGCGGTCTCGGCGTTGCGACGGTGCCTGCTCTGGCGGGCCTTGGAAACCGGGCCGGAACGCTGGTGCCCTGATCTGGAATGGCAGCCTGAAGTCCTGTTGGCCCGGATCTGGCTGGCGACAGACGATCCCCGGCGTGCCCTGAGTCTGCTGGGGGCTGCCCTGGGGCGCGACTCCCTGCAGGCTGACTGGACCGTGCTGGCTGCGGTCGCCGCCGTCCGGATGGACCGGATCGGGCTCGCCGAGGCCCTGCTGAAGCCGTTGGAGCACGGGGTGGCACCGTCGGACCGGCAGGCGTTCGTTGCGGGCGTGGACGACCGTCTGGCCGTGCATGCGGTCCGCACCGACGTCCGGGCGCGATTGCTGCAGGCTTTCAGCGGGTGACGGGATAATATGCGCATTTTGATCTGGCA
The DNA here is from genome assembly GCA_014377495.1 of Candidatus Sericytochromatia bacterium. Classification (GTDB taxonomy): domain Bacteria; phylum Cyanobacteriota; class Sericytochromatia; order JACMPN01; family JACMPN01; genus JACMPN01. The sequence continues at coordinate 476 of JACMPN010000005.1, read as the reverse complement.
CTACCTGCCGGCCGAGCCCAACTCCGCCTATTGGTTCTGGCTGAAAGGCGGCATGGAAGCCGTCGGAAATCAGGTCGTTGCCATCGATTGTCATGCCCTCATGGCCATGTTCGGTCGGCAGGGCATGCAGCACCTGCTCATCCGTTATGCTGAGGCCTATCAGGTGCAGGCTGTCATCGTCACCCAGCGAAACCAGGTCGAACCCCACCTGCTGACCCGCATGCGACGGATGGGGATCGCCGTGATCATGTACCGTTTCGACGATGGCCTGATCGCAGCACCGGGGATCGCGCCGTATCCGGCGGGCGATTGGCTGCGGACACGGCTCTATCGTGACGCGTGTGATTTGTCTGTCACGGTCTGCCGCGGCATGGTGGCACAGGCCGTCGCGCGAGGTGAGACACCCCCGGAGTACCTGCCGTTGCCCTATGGGTGGCAGGCCGTTTCGGCCGCCGTGCAACCGTTGCGGCCCGTGA
>JACMPN010000615.1 GCA_014377495.1 Candidatus Sericytochromatia bacterium | reverse complement strand
CGTTGGAACAGGCCGGCTCCGTGGCTGGACGTTTGGAGATCGTCACCCCCGAAGGGCATCCCTTCACCGTCCTCGTCGATTACGCCCACACGCCGGACGGCCTGGCGAACATTTTGCGCGCAACCCGGCAGTTCACCCCGGGCCGGGTGATTGTCGTCTTTGGCTGCGGGGGCGACAGGGACCGGCGCAAGCGGCCGATCATGGGCAGCATCGCCCAGGAGCTTTCAGACATCGCCATCGTGACCAGCGACAACCCGCGCAGTGAGGACCCGGCCAGCATCCTGGCGGAGATCGTCACCGGCATGCGCCCCGAGACGGCCACCGTCATCGACCGGCGCCAGGCGATCCGCCACGCCATCGGTCTCGCCCAGCCGGGCGACGCCGTCGTCATCGCCGGCAAGGGGCATGAGGATTACCAGATTTTCGCCGACCGGACGATCCACTTCGACGACCGCGAAGAAGCCCGGGCGGCCTTGGCGGATGCTGGGCTGATCCATGCTTAGTGCCGATCAGGTCGTCGAGGCCACCGGTGGCAATCAGCTCAGCGGTAATCCGAATCTGATCTTCAAGACCTTCTGTACCGACACGCGCACACTGCAGCCCGGCGACCTGTACATCCCGCTGAAGGGTGACAATTTCGACGGTCACGACTATGTCAGCCAGGCCCTGGAAAAGGGGGCGGCGGGATTCCTCTGGGCGGAGGACCGGGACGACCCGGACTTTGACTGGATCGAATCGACGGTGGTCATCACCGTGCCCGATCCGCTGACGGCCTACGGCGACATCGCCCGCTTCTGGCGGCGCCTGGTGAACTGCGTCGTCATCGGCGTCACCGGCAGCTCCGGCAAGACCTCCACCAAGGAGTTTCTTGCCGAAGTGCTGCGCCGCAACTGGCGGGTGGTCAAGACGGAAGGCAACTTCAACAACGAGGTCGGCGTGCCTCGCACGTTATTGGAGCTCCGGCCCGGCGACCAGATCGCCGTCGTCGAGATGGGCATGCGCGGACCCGGCCAGATCAAGCAACTTGTGGACATTGCCGAGCCGGACATCGGGGTGATCACGAGCATCGGACCGGCCCATCTGGAACTGCTCGGTTCCATCGAGGCCATCGCCGCCGCCAAATGGGAACTGGCGGAGTTCCTCATGGCCGACGACAAGGGTCAGTTGATCGCTACGGGTGACGATCCCTACCTGCGGGGCCTGGGGGCGACCTTCCCTCATGACCGGCTGCACTGGGGCAGCGTCGATCCGGCCAACGACTGGGCGGAGCTGGTGGCGACCGAGCAATGGCTCGAAGGGGGCAGACAGCGCTTTCGTTACAAGGACCAGGAAGGGGCTCTGCGTACGGCAACCCTGTCGCTGATGGGTGAGCATCAGGTCAGCAATGCCCTGCTGGCCATCCTCACGGCCAAGGTGCTCGAGATGCCCCTGCCGGCTGAGATTCCCGTGCTGCCGTCGCCGCTGGCCGGTCGGGGTGAAGAAATCCGCATGCGGGAGGTTATCTTCATCAATGAGGCTTACAATGCGAATCCGGCTTCGATGTCGGCGACGCTGCAAAGCTTCAGCAAGGTACACGGTCGCAAGGTGGCCGTGCTCGGGGAAATGCGGGAACTGGGGCCCACCTCACCGGAGCTGCACCGGGAAGTCGGCGAGATCCTGGCGGCCCTGCCCATCGATCTGCTGATCACGGTGGGACCGGCTGCCCGGGCCATTGCTGCCGGGGCCCTGGACAATGGGTTCGGGTCCAAGTCCATCCGCAGGGCTGATGACAGCCTGGAAGCCTCGCACATCCTCCTCAAGGAGCTGATGCCGGGAGATCAGGTGCTGTTGAAAGCCTCACGGGCAGCCCGCCTGGAGGACATCCTCATCGAAGTGCGTAACGCCTGGGAACCACCTGGAGTCAGTCCGCTCTAGGCTTGGTGACACTTGCGGCCGCCGGGTTTGTGTCAGATGATGGCACATAGCGGCCGTTTGCCGGTATAGCGGCAAAATCTGACAGGGCCCTGACAAGTTTTGGGACCTGTCACCGGACAAAGACGTCAGAACACGACCGTTAGGGAGTATTACGTGATCACAGTTTGCATGGTGACCATCGTCGGTGTGGAGGGAACGAAAGACTTTCCCAACCGCGACACGGCAATGGCCGAAATCAAGGCGAAAGGCTGGCGGATCGAGTACGAGACCCAGCAGGAGATCGTCGTGCGGGTCCCGCTGCCCGCACCCGACAAAAATGCCAAGCCCCTGAAGGAACATTCCGTCCGGGCCATCTAGCCCCGACTGAGTCGCTTTTTCCACGAGGCCCGGGAGTCATCACGACTCCCGGGCCTCGTCCGATTGTGGCCGGCGGCGGCGCCCAGCCGCGTACGTCCCCTATTCGATGCCGATTTCCTTGAGGGCAGCATCCAGGGCTTCGGTCAGTTCCTCGTCGGCCAGGGCATCTTCCAGGATCGGCAACAGCCAGGCCTGGGTGAACACGGTCGGCATCAGCCGTTGGGTCAGCCGTTCCCGATTCGTCTCGTCGACGGTGACGCCCTGGGTCTTGGCAAAGGTGCGCAAGACGCCCTGTGTCGGCTGTTCGGCCTTGAGCATGGCGACGATGTCGTCGGTGTCTTCCGGGGGATAGAAATAGACCCCGTCCGCCAGGACCCTCTGACCGTCGAGGGTCAGCATGCGGGCCCCCATGTGGCTGCCGGGTTCGATGCCGGCATCAGCCTGGGGATCGATGGCGGGAAAGGGCTCGGCGCCCTCTTTTTTTTCGCGAATCAGCCAGTGCTTGCCCGCTTCGGCGCCCTGGATCTCGTAGAACCGCATGTCCGAATTGCGCAACGCCAGCAGGAACGGCCGGGTCACGGCGTTTTCCTTGGCCCCGGCCTTGTCGAGGTAGGCGTCGATGACGGTGTCACCCTTGGGGGCGAACTGGTGGGTGAAAAAGTCCTCGACGATGACTGATTCCGTCGTGGCCATCAGTTCGGAGCCCAGCACGCTGAGCAGGGCCAGATAGCGGTCTTCCGAGATGAGCAGGATCTCGGGCACTCCCCCGATGTGCCGAAACGTCACGGCAGACCAGCGCTCCACCCAGAGCGGGCTGCGCTGCACCCAGGTCAGTAGGCGCTCAATGGCCTTTTGGTAGTCGGCAAGACTCATCTCGGTGACCTCTACAATTCCGACGTGGCTTCGGCCGTGTCCAGGGCGTCCTGCACCTCCGGATCCCGCAGGGCATCGACGCACATGGGCATCAGCCAGGCGGCCGTGAGCGCGCTCGCCGCGAGGCGGCGTTCCAGGACGGGCTGCGTCGTCTCGTCCAGCGTGAGACCCTGCGAGGCGGCAAAAGCGGGCAACTCGGCCTGACCCTTTTCGCGCTCAAGGCGGAGGGCTTCCAGGACACCGGCGGTCTCGTCCGGTTGGAAGAAATAGACGCCGTCCGTCAGCAACTGCTGCCCTTCGATGGTGAGCAGGCGGGCACCCATGTGGCTGCCTGCGTCGTAATCCGCATCGGCCTGGGGATCGATCGCATGGATGGGGGCGGCATCGGTGCCGGACTCCTGGACGACCCAGTGCTTGTCCCCTTCAGCGCCCTTGATTTCGTAGAAGGCCATGTGCGAGTCACGCAGGGCTTCCATGTAGGCCCGGCTGACGGCGTTTTCCTTCCAGCCGGGAGCGGTCAGGTAGGCGTCGACGACGTTGGCGCCGTCGGGGGCGAAGCGGTGGGTGAGGAAGTCCTCGGCGATGACGGGTTCGATCGCCGAAAGCATGTCCGCCCCCAGCACGTCGAGCAGGGCGTCGAACCGTTCGCTGGGGATCTCCAGGGCCTTGGGCATCTCGCCGATGTGCTGGTCATGCACGGCCGACCAGCGTTCCTGCCAGAGGGGGGCCTTCTGGATCCAGTTCATCAGGCGCTTGATGGCTCGTTCGTATTCGGCGATGTTCATCGCAGGCTCCCTTGGACAGTGTCGATTTCCGCAGAGCAGTGTGTCAGGCGGAGGGGTTCCTGCCAACGGTCCAGGGGCCTTCAGAATGTCATGTCGCCTAAACCGGTTCGGCGCTCGCCCGATGATGGTGGCCGAATCGATCACATAAGCCTGGTCGGTCAGACGGTACGATGTGACCATGAAACGCTTAGCGCCCTTTTTGCTCGCTGTGGCCCTGATCTGTCTGTGGGTGTTTTTCCGTTTGGCGGACGTGATGCTCTCCGGGGATGCCGAGGTCTGGAACATCGCCTTGATGCGGCACATGCCCGCCTGGCAGACCGTGTGGCTCAATCCGCTGATGATCGGCCTGACCCAGCTCGGCTCGGTGGCCGGCATCGCTGTGGTCGGGCTGACGGCGGTATTTCTGCTGTATCGGCGTGGGGATCGCCTGGACGCAAGGATCCTGGTGGTGCTGCTCGCCGGCGCAGGTGTCTGGACCTTTGGCCTCAAATACGTCTACCTGCATGCCCGCCCCCAGGTGTTCCTCCCGCTGGTCCACGAGAGCGGCTACAGCTTTCCCAGCGGTCATGCCCTGACGGGGTGGTGTTTCTATACGTATTCGGCTCTCTGGGCATGGCGCCACCGGCGTTTCGGGCTCATGTTCCTCTGCGCCTCGCTCGCCGTGCTGGTCCCCCTCAGCCGCCTCTATCTGGGTGTGCATTGGCCGACCGACGTGCTGGCCGGCTTTTTCCTCGGGACGTTTTGGCTATGCCTGTGTCTGGCCGTCCGCCAGCATCTGGTCGCCACGCTGCCACCCAACGTCCCTGTCGCGGCGATGTCCCGGCCTGCCGACAGTCCGGAACCAGCCTAGTACGGGGCCTGAGCGGCCGTTTGCCGGTCGCCGGCCCGATCCGCTGGGAGGGGGCGTCGGGACGCAACGCCACATGGATCAACCGAGAGCGTCCGTTGACTGGCTTCCGGGGCGTGCCTACACTGATGTCATGCCGGAATCGTATGGTCCGGCGGCGATGCGGGGCGTGTGTATGGCAGATCCCCAGCTAAACCTGTTTGCCGCCGATGAGCCGGCACCAGCCCGTCCGACGCGCTTGCCGCCTGTGCAGTTGCCGCCGCATCCCGTCGCGCCCGTCGCCGACGTCCTCGCCAGTGGTGCCGCCACCTGCAACGTCTGCCAGCTCTGCGACCTGAACCAGCCCGGCACCAAAGCCGTCTACGGGTCCGGCCAGCCCCACGCCAAAATCATGCTCATCGGTGAAGCGCCGGGCGCCCAAGAGGATGCTACGGGCCTGCCCTTTGTCGGACCTGCCGGCCAGCTGCTGACGAAAATCTTCACCTCCGTCGGTCTGGATCGGGAGCGGGACGTCTACATCACCAACGTGGCCAAGCACCGCCCCCCCGGCAACCGGGTCCCGACCCCCGACGAGATCGCCGCCTGCAAGCCCTATCTGCTGGAGCAGATCGAGGCCATCGATCCGCCGATCATCCTGCTGGCCGGGGCCACGGCGCTGAAGGCCGTCCTCGACCGCACGGGGATCACCCGGCTGCGGGGTGAGTGGATCCAGCACGACGGCCGCTGGTACATGCCGATTTTTCACCCGTCGTTCCTGCTACGCAATGCCAGCCGGGACGTGGGCGGCCCGAAATGGCTGACCTGGCAGGACATGCAAAAGATTCGCCAACGCTACGATGCAATCACCCAGCAACTGGGGCAAGGGTAACCGAGTGATCCTGCAGTACATCCTGCGCCGTCTGGCGCTGCTGATCCCCATCGTCCTCGGCGTGATGACTCTCGTCTTTCTGGCCGTCCAGTTCATCCCCGGCGATCCGGCCCAGGTGATGCTCGGCGAGCGGGCCACGCCGGAGTCGCTGACGAAGCTGCGCCACGATATGGGCCTCGACCAGCCGTTGATCGTCCAATACGGCCGCTTCATGTCCCATGCCGTCTTCCTCGATTTCGGCCGGTCGATCACCTCGAACAGCCCGGTGATCACGGAGATCTGGGCCAAGTTCCCCGCCACGGTCGAGCTGTCGAAGAGGGCCCCGCCGCCGGGCGGGCGTGCTGGCGTGGCCCCCCGCCTCCTCTCCCGCCCTCCACCCGGG
>JACMPN010000614.1 GCA_014377495.1 Candidatus Sericytochromatia bacterium | reverse complement strand
GGACCTGCCGTCACCACGGGCATCGGCAAGACAAGTGCCTCCCAGGGGAGCGCGGCCAGCACGACGGCGGCCGGTGCGGACACGACGATCGGGAACCGGATGGCACAGCACTGGCCACTGTTCTGGCAGGTGAACCGGGCTTCCGGCAGGGCCCTCAGGGCCAGGTCGGCCGTCATCGTGAGCCGCCGGTGGGACAAGAGGATGCCGTTCACCGGTTCACCGCCGGGGCCCGGCCGCCAGGCGGCCAACTCGCCGAGCGCCAGGGCGAGCAGGGTGGCTGCCGAGGCCGGTTCGCCGGACGGATCTTTCCCCTCGCTGGCCGGATCGAGGAGACAGGCGGCGACGATGCCGCCGCCGGCCGCAAATACGAACAGGCCCAACCACTGGCGGCGGCAGCTCCGCTCTTCCAGCCGAATCACCACAGTGACCTGTTCGCCGTCCTCGATGTGCCGCACCGTCTCACCGGGGTGCCAGACGAGCGTCCGGGCGACCGGCGAGCGTTTCAATGCCAGGCGGTGACAGCGGACAAAGGCCCTCCGGTCGACAGTGGCTTTGGGGACCAGGTGCGGATCGCTGGCGACGAGCGCCGTCCCCGCCAGACTGTCGTAGTGGGCCGCAAAATCCCATGGGGCGCCGCACGCCGCCAGATAGCCGGCGATCCGGGCCCGGACCGTTGCGGGTGTCGGGAGCATCGCCGCTAGGGTTCGCTCAGTGAGAGCCACATGCGGGGGGTGACGAACCGTTCGTGGCTCTTGATATGCAGGGCCATTTCCTGGAGAAAGGGCGTGCTCAGGAAGAGCATGTCGATGTGGCGGGCCACGTCGAGCTGCATCATCCGATCGATCGGACGGCCGGTCTCCGCTTCCAGGAATCGGGCCTGCCGCTCCCAGGCACGTGCGGCCCAGGAAACGGTGCTCCAGACGAATGCCAGCCCGACGCCGGCCAATCCCAGCTTGCGGAACAGCACCGTCCGCAGGTACCGCGTGATCAGCTCATCGTCCATGGCGTCACCGAGCGGCTTGCCCTGGCCGACGGCCCAGGCGGAATAGTGCCAGTCGCCGAAGAGGCGGTCCGTCCGGACAGGATCGGGGTGCCCCGGCCGTTTGAGCATGAACCGCATCAGATCCTCGACATGGCGGCCGGAATTCATCGCCAGCTCCGGCAGCGGCGAGGCGAGCACCTGATTGATCGCCGCGAGGTCAATCTGTTGGGCAAAGCGAAAGACGGTGACCAGGACCGTCATCAGCTGATGACCCCGCAGCAGCCGGGCAGGCATCGGACCCAGGCTGGTATCGGCGAGGATGGCCAACAGCACCGTTTCGAGCCGCCGATAGGCTTCCCAGGTCAGGACCGCCCCGTTCTTGAGCAACGGCACCAGGGGCCGGACTCGGGTGACCAGGGGCCGCACGGCCGCCAACCGCAGGCGCACGTCGGCTTCCTGCGCCGCCAGGGGTAACCCCTGGTTTTCACCGACCGTGTGGCAGAGAAACGAATGGGTGACGCTGATCCCGTCCGGTGTGTCCATGAACTGATACGGAAACACGAGACACGGCTCGATGGGCTGCCAACCAACCGACTGGTGCAGTGTGCAGCGGCCCTCGACATGGGCCGCACAGCCATTGTCGCCACATCCGGCCATCTGGGCCACATTGCCGTCCCGCAGCCTGCCGCCCCCGTCCTCAAACTGGGGCCCCGTGATCCCGAGCCCGGTCCAGGGCATGGCGGTGACGGCCTTCAGGGCATTGGCATGCACGGTGACCTGCCACTGACCGATCTGCCCGCAACAGAAGCCCCGACCCTGGCAGGTGAACCGCGACTCGGGCAGGGCATGCAGCGGCTCGGTGGAGACGGTGTGCCGACGCAGATAGCCCAGCCCGATGGCCTGCATCGGCCAGACGTCGTGGTCGGTGGCGGGGCGCCAATAGGCAAACTCGGCCAGGCCACGGGCGACGACGACGTCGGCGGGAGGTAAGGGCTTGTTTTGCAGGCAGGCGGCACGCACCAGCCAGCTCTCCCCTTCGGGGCGGAAAGCAGCGCCATGGCTGGTTTTGGTTTTCAGCTCACGGATGCTGGCCAGCAGGGTGCCGCCCGTCTCGTCGGGCTGCCAGTCCAGGTGGCGCTCCAGAGTGAAGGCCGGGCCGAGCTCGGTGATCCCGGCCATGTCCATGAAGGCGCGCATGCGGGTGACGTAAGTCTGGCGGTCGATTTCGGATCGCGGCACGGCATGGGCCCCGATCAGGACCATGGCACCGGGCGCCAGGGTGTCGAAATGGGCGGCGAAATCGTACGGCGGACCGCTGGAGAGCAGGAACTGCTGGACCAACCGCAAGGCCTTTGTCGGAACAGGTTTCATACCTGTTCAGTCTGACGAGTGGGTCACCGACTGTCCACACCCTAGAGCGTCTCAGAGGCAGGGCAGAAAGCGGCGACCGGACCTGCTGCGTTGCCTCAAGGGCTGTCCGGCGAGTCCGGCCGGCCGAGGATGATCTCCGCCAGACGGACGGCATCCCGCGTGGCGCCGACATCGTGGGTGCGGATCACGGCAGCACCCTGACTGACGGCCAGGGTGGCGGCGGCTAGCGAGCCCGCCAGCCGGTCCGCCGGATCAGGCCGCTGCAACCGCTCACCGATGAAGGATTTGCGCGAGACCCCGACGAACAGCGGATAGCCGATATCCGTCAGCCGGCGCAACTGGCGCAATACCTGGATGTCCCACTCGTGCCAGGGCAGGGGTCCGCCCCGGAAAAACCCGATCCCCGGATCGAGCACGATCAGTCGCGGATCGACGCCGGCCCGGCGGGCGATGGCCAGGCTGCTCTGCCAGCTGTGCAGCACCTGGGCGACGGGATCGCCGGGCGCGCCCGGCCGTTCGCCGGCCATGAGGATCACCCCTTTGGCGTCGGCGGCCACCCGGGCCATGTCGGCATCCTGGTGCAGGCCGCTGATGGCGTTGAGGGTCGTCGCGCCGGCAGCGAGGGCGGCGGCGGCGGCCGGGGCTCGCGGGCTGTCGACGGCCACGGGGAGTCCGGAGGCGGCCCGGATGATCGGGATGGCCGCTTCCAGCCGGCGGATTTCTTCGGCAAGCGGGATGGCCGTGTCGTTGTAGGGGGCGGTGGACATGGCCCCGACGTCGAGCAGGTCCGCGCCCTCGCGGGCCATCGCTTCGGCGCGGGCGGCGAGGGCGTCCCGTCCAGTCCGGACCGACTCGGAATAAAAAGATTCGGGACTGAGGTTGATGACCCCCATGATGCGCACGGGCGCGCCGCCGCCGACCCGGGTGGTATCGAGCCAGGTGCCCTGTTCCAGCTGGTACATAGACGGCCTCGTCGGCATGGCGGGCCTTGCGGCCATCGCGGCGCTAAACAGTGCCCCGGGTGCTTAAAAAATACACCGCCCTGCTTGTCACTAGGAGTAACTCAGGGCTAAGCTATCCGTGGACAAAAACTACCGGTATCGCGGCTTCAACATGGTAACGCTCGTCACATGGCTTACACGCTCATCTTCGCCTGCACGTTCTTCCCCAGCTTCTTGCTGGGGCGGGTCAGCGGCAACCGTTTTCGGGACTTCATCGCCGGGGCCCTGCCGGACACGTTCGGCAGCCTGTTCTTTTTTTTGGCGGTGCTGACGTTCGTCGCTATGACGGTTGACGGAGTCTTGGGCACGTTAGTTCCCGACTATCTCCTCAAACCGTTCTGGTTCCTGTTGACCGGTTTCGGTTCCGGGACCTTGCTGGCCGCCGTGCGCAGTCTCTTCCGGGACAAGCCCGAGGCGCCGCCTGCGTTCATCCACTATGCCAAGCCCGGTGTCGTCCGCCCCTCATCCGCCCTGCCTCCCGAGAACTTCCCGGTCCGCCGCCATTAGGGGTGTTTGAGATGGCCATGACGGCCGCCTTGGCGCTGGAACCTGCTCAGCGTCCCTGAGGACGCGGTCACAGAACCCAGCCCAAATCCGACTCGCCCTGACCACCTCAAACACCCCTAATGTTCACCAGGGTCCGCCAATTGGGGCAATGTCATGCTGCACGGGACTACTGATTGTCAGCGGCTTTGGGCCCGGGTGCGGGAAAGAACCGGGGCGATTTGGCCCGCAGGTCGGCGATCATCGCGTTGAAATGGGCATCAGGCCAGGGATTGCGCTCACCGGTGACGGCGATGGTCACCTTGCCGGGCTGGCCGAGACGGTTCAAATCCACCAGCGGCGCCGCCGACACCTTGCCGGTGACGCCGGTGCCCATCCCCGTCGCCACCTGCAGGAAGACGCTGCCTGCCGTATTGCCACCGCTCTTGCGACCGATCCAATGGTAGGTCAGGTCGGCTTTCGGTTGGGCCGGATCATGGAACACCACGCTGCCCAAGGCCACGTGTTCTTTCGTCGCCAGCTTTTTGGCTTGGGTGATGGCGGCCGTTTTCTCAGGTGTGTTGAATCCGTCGACCGAGACCAGATAGGCTTTGCCGCCATTGCACAGCTCTGACACGATGGTCACGTCATCGGGATCAAAGCCGGCCTCTTTCAGCCACTCGTTGATCTGAGCAGCCGAGGCGATGCTGACATCGACGTGGGTCGGCTTGCCGGCAGCGTCCGTAGCGCTGGCGGCATCATTGATGCCGACTTTGTCTGCTTGCCGGTATGAGACGACCTTGAGGCCGGTGCCGTTATTGCCGTGCACGTTGAGGACGAGGGTGACGTGGCGGTGGTCCGGATCCGCATTCTGCAGGCCCTTCAACCGTTTGAGGAAATCCGGAAACGCCGTCCAGCTCCCTCCGACGGCCTCAAGATCCAGGTGCACGTCCTGCAGAAGCGTTTCGCGAAAGGCGTTGGAGTCGATCCGCTGGGTGTCCCAGGCAGCGACGAGGGAGTCGGGGATGGCCACGATGCCCGCTTTGGGGGCCACCAAACCCACCGTCTTCAGCGAGTCGACCTGTGCGGGAGGGGCCGTCACCACGGCCGGTCCAGCCGATTGCGCCACCGTCGGCGGTTTGCCGGGGGGTTTCACCGGTGGATCCACCAGTCCCCTGATCGTGGCTGCAACCTGCCCTGTCATAAACGCCCGTCCCATGGCTCACACGTCTGGTCGGGTGGTCAAAAACCAGGCGACATATCACTGTTGTGCCCCAAACCCGTGTCCGCCTAACGCAGACAGTGGACGCATCGCCGCTGGAAACGGCGGCTGGCACGCGCCGTGGGGTGCTATCCGCCGCCAGAGATCACCCCACCACCCAGCAGCATGTCGCCATGGTAGATCACCGCAGCCTGGCCCGGGCTGACGCCAAACTGCGGCTCATCACAGGCGATGTGGACGTTGCCATCCGGCTGGGGCGTCACCTGAACCGGCACGGGGACCGTGCGATAGCGGACCTGCAGTTCGGCGGCAAACGGGGCGGTCGGGGCGGCGAGGGACACCCAGTTGAACCGGGTGGCGACGAGCGCCGTCAGCCCGGCAGAGTCTCGCGGGCCGACGATGACGGTGTTGGTGGCGGCATCGAGGCGGAGGACGTACATGGGTGCCGGCGCCGCCACACCCAAACCCCGCCGCTGACCGATCGTGTACAGGGCGATCCCCTCGTGCCGGCCGAGGACGTTGCCAGCCAGATCGACGATCGGACCCGGCACCATGGCATCCCCCAGGGCCTCCCGCATGAAGGCCGCATGACCGTCCATGACGAAGCAGATATCCTGGCTGTCCGGCTTGTTGGCGACAGCCAGGCCGATCTCCGCCGCCAAGGCCCGCACTTCGGCCTTGCTCAGCTCGCCGAGCGGAAAGAGGGTCCGGGCCAACTGCTCCTGGCGCAGCCGGTAAAGCATGTAGCTCTGATCCTTGCTAGGGTCGAGCCCCCGTGACAACTGCCAGCGGCCTGTGGCGGGATCCTGCCGGATGCGGGCGTAATGGCCGGTGGCCATCGCCTCGGCGCTGAACTGCCATTCGGCTTCGTCGAAGATCTCCTCAAAGCGGATCTCGCCGTTGCAGATCGTGCAGGGGTTGACGGTGACGCCGGACTTGTAGCCGTCAATATAAGCCTCGACGACCTTTTGGCGGAACGGCAGGATGACGTCGATCGTCTGGTAGGGGATGCCGATATGCTCGGCCGCCGCCTTGGCCTGCAGGATCGAGCGGGAGTCACAGCAGCGGGACGCCTGGTAGTTGATGCTGGTCACGCCACGGACGTCGTGACCGGCCCGCACCAGCAAATAAGCGGCCACAGCGCTGTCCACGCCGCCGCTCATCCCCACAGCTATGGTTTTGCCCACTCGGTACTCCGGCTCCGCCCTGATCGGTGACGCGGATCCGGCCCCAATACGCCACAAACCGCCACCAGAAGCGGAGCTTACCACGCCCCGCCCCCTCGCAGGGCCCTCCTGCCGGTCGGGAACAGACAGCGTCCGACCCGCCTGGGGGGGCTCTCAGTCCGCCGCTATTCGGCGAGCAGGATCGGCGTCGGCGACGTCAGGACCTGCCGGATATACGCCTCGTGCCGCACATTGATCAGCAGGAAGAGAATGTCGCCTTCGGTGAGACGGTCCCACTGCCCGGGAAACAGGGCTTTTTCGCCACGCAGCAGGGTGAGGATCTGGGTTTCCGACGGCAGACGCAGATCGTCCATCGTCATGCCGAGAGACGCCGAAACCGCCGTGATTTTCACTTCGAGCAGGACAAGGTTGTGTTCCTTGAGCTTGCGCAGGGCGTTGACGTCCCTGGGTGTCATCTCCTGCATGAGGTGCAGGACGTTACCGAGCAGATCCTTGCTCGCCGATTGCGGAATATCCAAAGGCATCCAGGTTCCCCCTTTCGCCCGTGGCAGCCATTGCCACGAAGCCATCATAGCTGGGTCGCGGGGACGTCCTTAGGGGCAGGACTCACAATCTGACACCACCCCAACCGGCCGGTCGCCCAGCTGGCTCTAGTTTAACCGCGCCCTGGCCCTGTGGGTCTAGGCGCACCGCAGCAAAGACAGGGTGCGGAGATTGGCCATTATGCCCCACCGGTTTGACGTACACAGGATCCAATCGGCGTCCCACAGTCAGGACGGACGATCGGGGGCCCCGGTTCCGGACGGTGTCGGTACGCCGGGCGGCGTTGCTAGGACGCTGGGGCAGACGGCGTCGCTGTCCCGGCCGGCGGGCTGGCCTGGGGCGATTCTTCCGGTGCTGCGGTCGGTCCTGGCGTCGGGGTGGGCGTCGGCAGCGGCAACATCCGGCCATTGTTGTCCGGGAACGTCGCCAGGTATCCGATCAGAGACTCTTTGTCTCTGACGCTGATGATCTTCTTGTCGACATAACGGTCGATGATCTCCCCCAGCCGATGGCGATAGGACCGTGGCTCGATCAGTGCGTGACAGGTGCTGCACCGCTTGACATAAACCGCTTTGTCCGGCCGGTCCGGCAGAGCATCGGCGGTCGTCTTGGGCGCCAGCAACAGCAAAAAGAAACAGCCGGGGACCAGCAGGCTGATCCCCGCCAAAGCGGCGAGGCGCATCGCACGACCCATTCAGTTCACCTCCATCGGCTGGCATTGTCGGCCAGGCGACTGGCCAGGTCAACGTTGGCAGGCCACGCCACCTTCGTTACCCTGAGGCAGGGAAACCCCCTTGACGAGAGCCCGATGACCCACGATCCCAATTCCCTGCTCAGCCCGGACCAGTTGGCGTGGGCCGACACGTTCGCCAGCCAGTTGCATGATGCCCCCCGACCCGACAGGCCGGCCGTGGTGATGAAGCTCGCCATGACCCTGGATGGCAAAATTGCCGTCGCCAGCGGGGAGTCGCGCTGGATCAGCGGAGAGGCCTCCCGCACGCTCGTCCACGTCCTGCGCAGCCGCCTTGGCGCCGTCATGGTCGGTGCCGGCACGGTCCTGGCCGACGACCCGTTGCTGAATGTGCGCCTGTCGGGCTGGCCGCCTGCCCGCCGGATCCTCGTCCACGGTCGGCGCCCCTGGCCCGCCGGCATGGCCGCATACGGAGACCCAGCCCCCCTGATCGTCGCCACACCGACCCCCGAGGCTGTCCCGGCGGTCTCCCGACCGGATCATGCGATCTGGGGGCTGGATGATGGCACGGGTCAGGTCGATCTGCCCGGCCTGCTGCGGCGCCTGAAAAGCACCGGCACCGATGTCTTGCTCCTGGAAGGCGGCAGCCGGTTGAACGGCGCCATGCTCGCTGCCGGTCTGGTCGATCACGTGCTGATCTTCATCGCCCCGAAGCTTGCCGGTGAGGGCCCCACGCCCATTCAGGGCTGGTCGCTGGACCGGATGGCCGATGCCGTCCAGTTGCAGGACATGACGGTCCGCCCGATCGGCGACGACCTGCTGATCCACGGCGTTGTTCAGCCCAGACCGTCGGCCGGAGCCCCCTGAGACTGAACGGTGTGGCATCAGGCCGCCGACGTGAGACACTTTGGCAAGGGCGCTGACGCGCGCAATCATGAGAAAAGGAACGCCTGGCCATGAAGCCTCTCCGCCTCGCCCTGCTGGGGCTCGCCGTTGCCCTCAGCGGGGTGCTCCCGACGCTGGCCCGCGCCGCAGCACCACCACCGGTGGTGGTGCTGCAGACCGGCTTCGTGCCGGAAGCGCCTCCGGGCGTGCGGGTCATGGCGGGATTCCTCACCCTGAAGAACCCGGGTCGTCAGGCCGTCTGGCTGACCGGCGCCACCAGTCCCGACTTCAAGCGGGTGGAAATGCACGCCACCCGGCAGGCGAAGGGCGTCGCCGACATGATCGAGGTACCCCGACTGGAGATCCCGGCCGGTGGTCGGGCCGTCTTTGCCCAGGGCGGCAACCACTTCATGATGTTCGATCCCCGTCACCCCGTCACCCAAGGCCAGACGGTCAGCCTGATCCTGCGGTTTGCCGACGGGCGGACGCAGACCGTCAAGCTCCCCGTCCGTGACGGCCGGCAGATCTACCACCAGCATCATTGATCACTGCCGCCTTGCCGGACAGGGAGAGCCCTGTAGCCCCCGAGAGGCTCTAATCCGGCAGTTCCAGCAATTCCGGCAACTGCGGCTCATCCACTTTGGGAGTCATGCCGGACCAGTTCAGTTTGGCGATCAATGTGCGCAGCATGCCAATTTCATGATTGCGCAGATTCAGCCGGGCGAGAATGTCACGCAGGATCGCCACCGTCCGCGGCTGCTCGTGGGCTTTGAAGAAACCCGCCCGCTCCAGGACCTTGATCAGGCCTTCGTTCCATTTGGACTGATTTTCAGTGCCGACGACGGCCTCGGCGCCCTGCCATGCGGGCGGCAGACCCGCTAAATGGGTGCCATACAGTTCGTACGTCATGATCATCACCGCCTGGGCGAGATTCAGACTCCCGTTCGGCACGGCCGTGGGGATGCGCACGATCCGGTCGCAATGGTGCAGCTCACGGTCGGACAACCCGCTTTTTTCGTTGCCGAACAGGATGACCACAGGCCCCAGATGCCGATGGGACAAAGCGGCCAGGGCGCCCTCCCGGGCATTCAGGGCCCGACGATCCGGGATCGTCCGACCGGTCGTGCCGATGACGAAGGCGGCGCCCTCCAGGGCTTCCGACAGGGAATTGACGGACTTGGCGTTCGCCAGGACGTACTCGGAATTGCAGGCCATCTTCAAGGCATCGGGATCGTCCAGCGGCGGCCCTTCGGAGACGATCAGCCGGCCGATCCCGGTATTGCGGATGGCCCGGGCTGCCGCCCCGATGTTCTCCGGGGAATACGGATGGGCCAAGACGACGGTAAAATCCGGAAAAGGCAGCGAATCAAGGTCAGCGGTCATGCCGGCAGTGTATCAGGCCCGCGAACGCCGCCAAAACCGGCAACCATTCCCTGAAGGCCTGCCAAGCACCGGCTGGAATAGCCTCAAAGGAAGTCATGCTGGAAACCGTCAGCCCCACCACGCCGCCTACGACACTGCCGCCGGACGTGCCCAGCGTGCTGCTGAGGCGGCCGAAGGTCATCCACGGTGACGATCCCGGCGGCTATTACTGCGAGCACGTCTTCTATACGGCCCAGCAGACCGCAGCCCACTCAGCCGTCCGCTGCAACGGTTGGGGCGAAGCACTGATCGGGTTCCTGCACGTGCCGGGCCGTCGGGACGGGTGGCTGGGGGCCGATTCACCCCGGCACGGCCAGCCCGTGGACCCGGCCAGGCGCCATGCCGGCACCCGCCGTGTCGTCGGACGGGCCCTGGCGGGGTTTTGCACCACCCTGATGGCCGATCCACCCGACCTGGACAGTCCCCTGCGCATCCTGCTGACGGGCTTCGGTCCCTTTGCCGCCGTCGTCGACAACCCCACCGGGGACTTCGTCAGCGACGATACCAACCTGGATGCCGCCATGGGCGTCGCCTTTGGCCGCCGTCTCCTCACACCGGCAGGATCACGCCAGGCGCTGGACGCATCGGGCCATGCGGCCAGTGGCACCCCCGTCATCCGGCAATACCGCACCCGCCGGAGCGACGGCACGATGCAGACCGTCTGGCTGGGCACCGTCTGTCTGGCGACGGATGACACGGCCGTTGCCGCAGACCACCCCAGCTCGCTCGTCACGGCCATGACAGGTCCGTTTCAACCGCACGCCGTGCTGTCCCTGGGTGTGGCCCGGTCGGCGAAAACCTTTTGGGTCGAGCACAAGGCCGGAGACCGCAATCTCACGGTTGGCCGTCATGTTGAAGCGGTCGCCAACCATCACCTGCCGTCGAATTTCGCCCTCGCCCGGGCCATCGTCGCCGGCAGAGCCGGATCACGGCCGGTCAGCGGGTAAACGTGATTTTGCGGACCGTCTGATCGTAAGGGCTGGGACCGGTATCGGTCACAAAGAGGTTGCCATCGGCATCCAGGGCCAAGCCCGTCGGTCGGCCAAAACCGGCCTGCAAGGCCGGACCATCGTCGTTTGCGCTGGCGATCGCCGTGCTGCCGGCGACGGTCTGGATCGTGCCGTCCGGTCGCACCATGCGGATACGGTGGTTGTCTGCATCGGCAAAAAACAGGGTGCCGTCGGCAGCCACCGCCATCCCGATCGGCCGGTTGATGCTGGCCGCAAGGGCCGGACCGCCGTCACCGGAAAAACCGGCCGTGCCGTTGCCGACGATCGTCCGGACGATCCCGTCCGGCGTCAGTTTGCGGATGCGGCTGTTGCCGCCATCGGCGATGTAGAGGTTGCCCGTCTTGTCCAGGGCCAGACCCTCCGGAAACCGCAGGCTGACGGTCGAGCCCAGCTTGCTATCGCCGTTGTAGCCACCCGTGCCCGTGCCGACGACGGTCGAGATCATACCGCCCGCCGTCACCATGCGGATGGCGTTGTTGCCTCTGTCGGCGATGTACAGCGTCTCCTGGCTGTTCACCACGACGCAGGCGGGATTGGACAGCGTGGCCTGGGTCGCCAGGCCGCCGTCACCCCGCAGCCCGCCCGTGCCGATGCCGGCCACGGTCGTCACAAGTCTCGTGACACCGTCCAGCCGCCGGATCCGGTTGGCGTAGGTATCGGCCACATAAGTATGCCCCGAGGCGCTGAAGGCCACGCCATAGGGCTGGGAGAGGCTCGTCGCCTGCTCGGTGATGTTGTCGCCGTTGAAGCCGCTGGTGGCCGTTCCCAGTCCCGAGCTGATGTCGCCGGATTTGGTGATTTTGCGCAAGCGGGAGTTCCCGGAGTCGGCCACCCAGAGCGTGCCGGCCGCATCAAACGCCAGGCCCCAGGGCCCATTGAACTTGGCCGTGAGCGCCACGCCGCCGTCACCGGCATACCCGCTGGCACCGATGCCGGCGATGCGGGAGATCGTCGCTGCCAGGACAGTTGGCGCCGCTGACGGGGCGGGAGTCCCTGAGACCGTGGGGGCCGGGACAGCGGGGCTGGGCGCAGTCGTCGGCACAGGCGCCGCCGAAACCGGCGACCCAGGCGAGGCAGACCCTGGCGTGACGGGGACACCGTCGCACCCTGCGGCCAATGCGGCGGCAGCCAGGATGACGACGAGCAGTGGCTTGCGGGCAACGCGCATGGGCAACCTCTCCGGTTTCGGGGACAAACGGGCGCAAGGGTCGGCTTCAACGGCTTTGCCGGTTACCAGCATACGGTCATCGCCCGCCTGGTCGAAAGCAAAAGCCAAAAGGCCGACGGTCGAGCCGCGATTGCGACTCCACCGTCGGCCCATCCCCTCGCCGACCCACCACGTATCCACGGGCAGGTTAATTTGTTTACCTGTTCTTAGCTTAACCGATCTCCGGCCGCGTTCACACCGTGGGCTGTCGGCAAAATAAAAGGTCGACGGCTGGCTGCATCCGCAACCCTCCCCGTCGACCGCCATCCCCTCGCTGCAGGGCCACACCCGACGCCGCCGGACCGGCCACTGAAATGCGGGCTACTACTTCTTTTTGCCGAGGGCAATCGGGAATTGGGCCCCGATGGCGACATTGGTCTGGGCCCAGCCGATGGTCTGGGAGCCCCGCCCGTCGTCGATGGAATGGAAGCTGGTCAGACGGGCGACACCCGCTTTGATGCCAGCTTCGGCAAAGAGATATTTGAACGCGGTGGCCCGGAAGCCGGCGCCGACCGACGCCCCGAAGCCATCGACGACAAACTGGGCATGGGTATGCTTCTTATCGTGACCGATAGCGCTGATAAAGCCGTGGCCTGACTCCTGGCTCTGCCCACTGTCATACGAACCATCGGCGGTCATTGAAAAGACGTTGGCCCGGGTGTCCGTCACGTAGATGCCGGCCCCCACTGAACCGAACGCCTCGATGGCGAACTTGCCGTTTTTGCTCTGGGCGAGAGGCACGTAATGGGAGAGATCGACCTGAATGGCGTTTAGGCCGTCGCAGTGCTGCAGATCGGAAACGATGGTCCCCGGCTGGCCCACGGTCATCGGCGTGTGGTTATAGGTACCGGCGAAATCACCCTGCGCCTGGGCAAACAGATC
>JACMPN010000613.1 GCA_014377495.1 Candidatus Sericytochromatia bacterium | reverse complement strand
TTGCTCCTCTTTCACATTCTGGAGATGAACGGCAGCCCGGCCAACTCAGCGAGAGTTCCGTGGCTTTGCGTCCCCACCTCACGATGGGTTTGCCTTTTGGAGACCCGGCAGCGATTGCCGCTCCCCATGCGCTTTATCATGCCACCGCAGGAGCGAATCAGTCTGTTAACTGCGTTTCGCTGAAACTGTGTTTGTAATCAGCTCTTTGGCGTACGCCAAAGCACATACCGGCCCTGGAGCCTGGCTGGCAGGACTGGATGCCGAGCCGCAGCCGGGTCTGGGGCAGATTGGCGCTGGCGGGGGCGGCAAAGGTGGAGGCGAACTGGTAGCGGGCACCCAAAGAACCGTTGAACGACGGGGCCAAAGCCCGGTCCAGTTGCTCGAGCAGGGCGGCGGTCAGGGCGGCGGTGAAACGGCGGATGTGGGTCAATTGGGCTTGCTTCCAGATATCGTCGGGATCGCCATCGGCCATACCGGCTGAGGCGTCCTGATTGAGGGGCGCCGAGGCTTTCAGCTTGCCCCGGTTGAACGGCGTGGGGGCATCCGGGGCGGCCCCCTTGCGGATGTCGGTCCACTGTCCGGCGGTCAGTTTCACCACGTCGCCCACGTCACCGTTAACAAGGACTAAGGCTTGCCGGCGAGGCGCAGTTGGCTGTGGGCCGCCAGGCGGGTGATCGTCCCGTCGAGAAAAGCGATCTCGGCCCGGGCATTGCGGCCAGTGCGCAGGGCGTCACCAGGGGCATGGAGCCGGCGGACTCGGCCGGGCGCCCACCAACGGATCGACCGCCAGTCCCAGCGAGCGGCACCACCGGCCGGGCAATCCTGGCGGAAACCCCGGCGTGTTCCTGGCAAAAGGCCCGTGGGGCCGGCAACATCTCTGCAACAATCACACATCATGCTTAAATCTTCACACTTTTTGTCCTGGACAGTAAACAATTAGCAAAATCCCCCGAACCAGGCAGTTTAAAGCGATGATGTGTAAAAACAATGAGCAATGGGAACAGTAAATAATAGGTGGCAAGCGCCATAGTTTCATCACCGACGCTGGGGCAACCGGGCTACAGCGAAACGGAAACGTGTTTGGCTCGCGCTGTGTGTCACGGCGGCCAGGAGAGACCCGGGGCCGAATCGTCGGCACTTGTTTTCATCCGCCGGGCACTTACCGCCCAATCCCAGCTGAAAGGAGCCCGTGTGACGACACCGACGGATGCGTCACCCGTGGGCTCAGCCACAAGCTGGCCGAGGCCAGCAGTGAGCTGCAGGCCCACGACGTCCGTGCCGAAGCGGTCAGCAAGCTGATCGCCCAGTTGCGGCTTGACCGGGGCCTGCTCGGCCAATGCATCGACCTGCTTTTCCCTCTCAATCTGCACTTGCCGGAACGCATCTGACGGCGCCCTACCCGGATCATCGGTCAATCCACGTGAAAAGGAGTTTCTATGAGTTTCGTTTCTCCCGAAGTCCTCGGCATGCTCGACAACCTCGATCAGAACAAGGCTGACACCCTAACCTACGGGGCCATCAAAGTGGATGACAACGGCATCGTCCAGGTCTATAACCGCAGTCAGGCCGATCTTGCCGGCCTGACGACGGCCGGCGTGATCGGCAAAAACTGGTTTCAGGACATCGCCCCGTGCACGAACAACCGCCTCTTTCTGGGCCGGTTCAAGGACGGCGTGCAAAAAGGCACCTTGAACGCGGCGTTCCCCTACACCTTCTCTTACAAGATGGCCGTGACCAATGTGACGATCCACATGGTGCGCTCGCCGTCGGGCCAAAGCAACTGGGTTTTCGTCAAAAAGGATTAAAAAGCCTTATCACAGAGGGCTGGCCGCAGCTTGAAAAGTGGCCAGCCCCTATGGAATGGAGAATCGGTCATGTACGACGTCGCTCTGCTGCTAGGTGCCCTCACGACTCTGGCCATGGCCGGGCTCTGCGCCCGCCTGGTGCAATGCCTGAGCCTCGCGACGGGCGCCGTCACCGGCACGAGCGGCCGAGGGCGCCTGGCGCTGTCCGGCGCCATCATCTCACCGGAACGCTGGCTGGCCGAAATCCATCCCGGGCCGCCACCGGTGATCCTCCCGGTGGCCCTGCCCCCCGGGGTGCTGGCCCTTCTGGCCGAGGCAGTCGGCTCCTTCACCCACTGTGCGCAGGAGCAACAGGCATTGTTGGCAACCCTGGAGCAGACCGGTCAAAGCATCGACACGGCGCTCAAACCCATTGCAGCGCGGCCGGTCGGACCGGATGCGGTCACCACCGAGCTGGGAGCGCTGGATCAGGGGTTCGGCGACCTCGACTGGGCGGCGGAGGCCGGCAAGGAAGTGCTGGCAGAGACCAAGGACGCCACAGAAAAACTCCATCAGCATCTGGGCGGCACCCAGATCAAAGTCGAAGACCTGAAACGGTCAGCCGAGGGGATCATGAGCGTGGCCGGCATCATCCGGGCGATCGCCAGCCAGACGAACCTGCTTGCCCTCAATGCCACGATCGAAGCGGCCCGCGTCGGCCCCGCCGGGGCAGGCTTTGCCGTTGTTGCCGGCGAAGTCCGCCGCCTCGCCGATGCATGTGCCACCGGCGCCAAGGACGTCGCCCGACAGGTCAGCGCTGCCACCGCCCTGATCACCACGATCGTCGAGGCTATCGACCAAACCAGAGCCCAGGCCGAGCACGTCCATCGGCAAACCCTCGTCACCGACGTGGCCCTGAACCAGATCCTGCACGCCCGGACCGTCCTCACCGCCAAGCTTGGCCGTCTGACCAGCGCGATCCATCTGCAGGCGATCACCGAGGCCCCCTCCAATGACCGGCAGCTCGCCCATGTCGCCGTCGTCCTGCAGGCCGCCGCCAGCCATCTGTCCACCAACCTGACCCTGCTGGACGAAGGCCTCTGGCAGACCGTGAAAAGCCAGCAACTGCTGCAGGATCTGTCCGAAACTGTCCCGCATCTCGCCATTCAGGCCGCATGGAACGACTCGCCGCCGCCTTGGGCCTCCTGCTGAACGCCGAGTCCGCCACCCTGGGGCACTGCGCCCACCTGCTGCAACGTCTGGCGGCGGATCGGCCTTTGGCACCGTGGCGACGAACAGGCAGGCATGACCGATCGATGTCCTGGTTAAACAGGTTCGTCGGAGGGCGGTCTTGGCCTGGGTCTTGCCGGCAAGAGTAAACGCCAGTCTATGAGGGCAATCACGCTTATCCCGTATCGGTCGTCACGCAACCTCCGACTCCCCCCAGTGATAAGCTTTGATTAAAGTCGCTACAGCCCGATCTTAAATCCGCAGCGGATGCCTTCATACTGGCGATGACGAGGTGGTACTTGTCACCTGCAGGCGAAGGGATGGCCGATGACCACACCAAAGGGCGTCTTGGCCCAACATCTCAACTTAGTCCTGCGGGACATTGGCGATTTGACGACACCGCTGGAGATTGGCAATGGCGAAGGGCTGGGACCCGACGAACAGGCGACAATCGCCGGGACCCACCGGCGGATCACTGCCGATCTGCAGGCACTGCTGACCACCTTGGGGAGCCCAGACGACAACGATGAGCTGAGCAACAGTCTGTTAGTGTGGTGGATCGAGCACCAGTCGCAGTGGCGCCGGATGAATTTGCTGCTCAACTACCAGTTGGTCATAGAAAACAAGGCCGATCCCCTTTTACGGCAGGAAACGGCGCTCGTCATGGCGATCCTGGGCCGCATCGAGGCGTTGCTGCAGCCGGAAGACACGATGATGGCGTCTCGGTTCCTGTTCGAGGCCGCCACGGGCGGTCGCCCGTTGTCACCGGAGGTGCTCAAATGACCCTGACCGCTATCGGACCAGGCAAAGACCATGCGGCAGCAGCCCTAGCCAACCTGGAGGCCCAGCTCGCTGACCTGTACGCCGAAAGAGCCCAGGCCCTGCCGCCAGGGATGACGCTCATCGGATTGCGGCTGGCACTGGATCAGCTTGAAGCCCAACTGCACGACCTGTATGCCGAGCGGGCTGACAGTGCCGGTAGCGACGGACAGGTTGCCCTGCACAACCTGGAACAGCAGCTGATCAGCATCTATGCCGAGAAAGCCGAAAGTGGCGACCTGCAGGCAGAGGTTGCGTCCCTGCGTACAAGTCAGTCAAACCTTGAGCAGCAACTGATCAGTCTTTATGAAGAACGATGCCACACAGGCTTTCGGCCGGGAGTCCTCCCCATCGGTCCGAAACCGTGCCCCACGGACCTGAGCTTCCTTGTGACGGGGGACGAGGGCGCCTTCGACCTGGCCTTACCTGACGGCCTGGATCACGCCGTGTCGGCCGTCGCCCGGCATCTCGCCGCCTTTCAGCGCACGGCCCACCAGCTGTGGGGGTATCAGGACATCCTGGCCAAGGCCCGACGGCTCCATGGCAATGAACCGCCGGAGACACTGCTGGTGTTCAGCCGTCTGCTGGCCGAAACCAGCCATCAGACCCAAGCCAACGATACCGGCCCGCAAGTGGTCAGTGCCCTGATCGCCCAGCTCCAGCTCGATCGGGCCATGCTCGGACAGTGCGTCGACCTCCTCTCCCGCCTGAATTTGCCGTTGCCGGGCCACCACTAGCCCCAGCGCCTCACTGTCACAAAGTGAAAGGAAATACCATGAGTTTTGTCTCGCCGGATGTCATCAGCAGCCTCGACCTTCTGGACCAGCGTCAAGCCGATACGCTCCCGTACGGGGCCGTCAAGATTGACGATGCCGGCACCATCGAGGTTTACAATGACTACGAAGCGGACCTTGCCGGTCTGACGACGGTCAGTGCGATCGGCAAGAACTGGTTTCGGGATATTGCCCCCTGCACGAACAACCGCCTCTTTATGGGCCGGTTCAAGGATGGCGTGCAAAAGGGGTTGCTGAACACGGAATTCCCCTACACCTTCTCGTACAAGATGGCGATCACCAACGTGAAGGTGCACATGGTGCGTTCTGTGCAGGGCAAGAGCAATTGGGTTTTTGTCAAGAAAGACTAGACGCCGTCAGACGGCCAACGTCCGATGAATGGAGAGCCCGCCATGTGGGAATTCGCCGTCACAATCAGCACCCTTTCGACCTTGGTCCTGGCAGCGGCCTGCACCCGGCTGGTGAAGTGCCTCAGACTCGTCCGCCAAGCCCGCAACGGGGAGTGCGTCGGACGGGGCCTGGATCTGCTCGGAGCCGTCACCGCCCCGCGGCTGTGGGTCGCCGCCATGCTTCCGACGCCTCCGTCCGCCATGCCGGCACCGACCGTGCCAAGCACCGTGCTGACCAACCTCGCCGACGCCGCCAGCGCCTTGACCCAGAGCGCCCACGAGCAGCAGGCAGTGCTCAGCGCCCTGGCCCAAGCCGGGTCCGGTATTCACGCGGCCGTCGCCGCGGACTCGACGACCGCGTCGGATCCCGTCGCAGCCGTCCTGGCCGCGCTGAACCAGGGCATCGGCGACCTGGACTGGGCAGCCGAGTCCGGGAAAGAAGTGGTGGCTGAAACCAAAGGCGCCACGGAAAAGCTCCACCAGCACCTGACGGCCAGCCTGACCGACGTCCAGGCCCTCAGGGGGTCGGCGGATGCGATCTCGGGCGTGGCCGGCATCATCCGGGACATCGCCAGGCAGACGAACCTGCTCGCCCTAAACGCCGCCATCGAGGCGGCGCGCGTCGGCAAAGAGGGCGCAGGCTTTGCCGTTGTCGCCAAAGAAGTCCGCCGCCTGGCGGACGAATGTGCCTCGGGCGCCATCTCGGTCACCCAGCAGGCTCATGAGGCGGCCACGTTGATCGCCTCGATCGTCGCTGCGATCGATGCGGCCATTGACGAAACGAAATTGCAGGCGGAGTTCGTCCATCAGCAGACCATGGTCACCGACGTGGCCCTGAACCAGATCCTGCAGTCCCGCAGCGCACTGTCGTCGCACCTGGAGCAATTGGCGGAGGCCATTGACCAGCGATCTGTCCAGGCTGCCGCAGTTGATGCAGACCGGATCCACTGCCTCGGCGGCATGCTGCAAACCGCCATCGCCCTCCTGACAACGAATCTGGCCAGCCATGACGAAGGCCTCGGCCGGATGCGTCAGAGCCAGGAGCAGTTGCAGGCCCTGGCGGATGCCCACCCTCTGGCGGCCGCCTTGCCTGTCGGATGACGGCTTGCCGGTCCCTGGCCGTTCCGTCCGCCTCATCCTGCCGCCGCCCAGCTGCGTGCCGGGAACACGATGCCGGGTGGCGGGGAGCAGCGGGGCGAAGTCGCCAGTCGTCGACGGTTCCAGTCACAGCGCCAACTGGCGCTCCGTCAGGTCATCGCCTCTGAATCCGGGTACAGGCGGGCGCCGCTAAAGGGGGTCTGGGACCTCATCTGCGCCAGCCCAGCTGGCATCGGCCACCCGGCGGAGCCATTTGCCCCCCGGCGCAGCACAGGCGGTCCAGAAGGCGGCTGACCGCACGACAGGCGCATCCAGAGGCACGGTCAATGTCACAGGCACTGTCCAGCCTGCCGGCAGCTTTGCCACCAGCGGCACCGCCATGGTCAGGCCGGAGCCGACGACCAACACCGTGTCGACACCGGGATTGGCCTTCCGCAGCTCACCTTCGACGAGGCAGGGGTTCACCATCCGGCCGTTGGCGAGTTTGAAGCAGTCGTCCCGACGGCCTAGGCCATGGAGTTCCCCGGCGGCATCGGTCGTGACCAGATCCCCGGTCCGCAGCCAGCCGTCGGTCATGACGGGTGGTGGCCCGGCCCAAAGGGTCGTGAAGACGTTCGGTCCCCGCACCAGCAGCTCGCCGACCTCGTCAACCTGCACGTCACAGCCGAGCGGCCGGCCAAGATACCCAGCCCGCAGGTCACCTGGCTCCCCCAGGGCGATGCCGGGGGAACATTCCGTCTGGCCGTATCCGATGCGCAGGGGCCAACCGAGCTTCCGCAACCGCTCCGCTTGGACCGGCGTCAAAAAAGCCCCGCCGACAACCCCGCCCACCAACCTGCCCCAGGCAGCAACGGCCACGGGGGAGCGGGTCAGGGCCTCCAGCACGGCCGGCACGGAGAAGAGGTGGGTCGGCCTGACCTGCTCAGCCAGACTGGTCAGGGCAGCGGGCGAGCGGCCGCCAGAGGGGTCGGTGTGGATCTCGGCCCCGGCGAGTAGGGCCGGCAACAATTCCACGCCGAACCCAAAACAGTGGGACCAGCTCAGGTACGAGACGATGCGGGACGCCGGATCCAACGCCAGAAAAGCCTGGTGGGAGGCGACCTGGGCCATCAGGTTGGCGGCCGAAAGGCCGATGGCCCGGGGGTTGCCGGAGGTGCCACTGCTCCACATGATCACGGCCAGCTCAGGACACGGTCCCCGGAGCGACGGGCGCAACGGTGCGAGAGCCGCAGGCGGGGCGGCGAGGTCCGTGGCCAGGGCCAGATGGGGTCCGGCCTGGCGCTCGTCGTCGGCCCGCAGGACCAGCGCGGCATCCAGTGCGTCCAGCTGACGCTGTTTTTCGTCAGCGGGCAAGCGTTCCGAGACCGGGCAGAAGACGGCATCAAGCCGCAGACAGGCCAGAAAGAGCAATACGAACAGCCGGCCGTTCGGGACGATCACGGCAATGCGGTCGCCCGGCTGGACGCCACAGGCTTTCAGCCAACCTGCCCAGCCGATGCCGCCGATCCAGAGACTGGCACCCGGACAGACACGCTGATCAAGGCCGTCCACCAGCAACGGCGATGGCTGCTGCTTTAAAGATTGACGCAAAAGATCGTATAACGCGTTCAAAATCGGCGGTAACTCCGGCAGGCGTGCATCTCGGACCCGACCACGGCCATCGAACCGGGCCTGTCCCGGTGGCGCGGCTCGTTACGATCCAGTCTTTGCAGCCATGGTACGCCACCCGGGGCACCCGCGGGCAGCGCCTGTACCCAACCAGCAAAGGGAGAGGCGGTCATCGAGATGCGCCGCTGCGGTTAAGCCTAGTTTACGTCGAGGTGACGATCCGTCCTGGGCAGCAGCCGGTCCGCTATACTGGTACGTTCTGAATCTGTCGGCTAGGGGCCATCGTAGGGTCCGGCCGGCAGTCCTGGAGGAAATCGTGCCCATCTCTGTCATCCTGCCCGATCAATCGTCACGTGAGCTGCCGGACGGCGCCTCGACCCTGGATCTGGCCAAGGCGATCAGCAACAGCCTGGCCCGCAAGTCCGTCGCCGCCAAGGTCAACGGCGAAGTCGTCGACCTGACCAAGCCTTTGGCAGATGGCGACAAGGTCGAGATCCTGACCACCGACAGCCCGGAAAGTCTGGACGTGCTGCGCCACAGCACCGCCCACATCATGGCCTCCGCCGTGCAGGCGCTCTTTCCCGGCGCCCAGGTGACGATCGGTCCTGTGACGGCAGACGGCTTCTTTTACGACTTCAACTATGAACGGCCCTTCACGCCCGAGGACCTGGTCGCCATTGAGGGCCGCATGAAGACGATCGTCGATGCCAAGCAGGCGTTTTCGGTCCGCACCGTCGCCAAGAGCGAGGCGAAGACGCAGTTCAGCCATGAACCCTTCAAACAGGAAATCATGGACGACATCATCAAGGACGATGTCGTCACGCTTTATGCGATGGGCGATTTCACGGATGTCTGCCGGGGTCCGCATCTGCCGAACACCGAGTTTGCCAAGGCGTTCAAACTGCTCAGCGTCGCCGGGGCGTACTGGCGTGGCGACGAAAAGCGCCCGATGCTGCAGCGGATCTACGGCACGTCCTATTTCAAAAAAGAAGATCTGGAACTGCACCTGCACCGGCTCGAAGAGGCCGAAAAGCGGAACCACCGCAAGCTCGGCAAAGAGCTGGAACTGTTCATGTTCAACGAATCGGCGCCCGGAATGCCGTTCTTCCTGCCCAAGGGGGCCTTCGTCTACAACCGCTTCATCGACTATATCCGGGACCTCTACGTCAAATACGGCTACGACGAGGTGATCACGCCATTGACGTACAACCCGTCGATGTTCCAGACCAGCGGCCATCTCGGCAACTACAACGAGAACATGTACCGCACCTGGACAGAGGACCTGCTCGAGGGCGAGGACTCCGAGCACAAGGGCTGTCTGCACGACCACTCCCAGGTCCTCAAGCCGATGAACTGCCCCAGCCACTGCCTCATCTTCGGCAGCAAAAAGCGTAGCTACCGTGAGCTGCCGTGGCGGGTCGCCGACTTTGCCCGGCTGCACCGGTACGAGCGGGGCGGCGTCCTGCACGGTCTGGCCCGGGTGCGGTCCTTTGCCCAGGACGACGCCCACATCTTCTGCACCGAGGACCAGGTGCCCGGTGAAATCGAGAAATTCATCGCCTTCCTCTATGAGGTCTATACGACGCTGAAGTTCGACAAGATCGACGTCAAGCTGGCCACCCGCCCCGAAAAACGCATCGGCACCGATGAGGCGTGGGACAAGGCCGAAGCGGCGTTGGAGCTGGGCCTCAAGAACGCCGGGCTGCCCTTTGAGATGTTGCCGGGCGAAGGTGCTTTTTACGGACCGAAGATCGAGTTCCACGTGCAGGATGCGATCGGCCGGAGCTGGCAGCTGGGCACGATCCAGCACGACCCGAACCTGCCGGAGCGGTTCGACCTGACCTACGTGGGCGACGACGGCAAGGACCACCGGCCGGTCATGCTGCACCGCGCCGTGCTCGGTTCGCTGGAGCGGTTTTTCGCCGTGTACCTCGAGCACTGCGGCGGGGCTTTCCCCGTCTGGCTTGCACCGGTACAGGCGATGGTCCTGCCCATCTCGGAGGATCAGGCCGGTTACGCCCGGGAAATCGCCGAGACCCTGGTCAAGGCGGGTTTGCGGGCCAAGTGCGATAACCGCAACGAGTCGCTGAACTACCGCATCCGCGAAGCGCAGATGACGAAGATCCCCTACACCCTGGTGGTCGGCAAGCGGGAAATGGAGGAGCGCAGCGTCGCCATCCGTCCTTACGGCGAGACGAAGAACCAGGCGATGACCCTGGCTGCGTTCGTGAAACGGTTGAAGCAGGAGTCGGATCCGGATGCGGCGGTCGCCACCGAGGCGCCGGACGAGCTGAAACAGATCCTGGAGCTGATGGAGACCCTGACCGCAGAGCAGCTGCAGACGCTGCTCACGGGCTTGGGTGGTGTGGCCGACAAGGTGGACGCCACGCTCAACGAGCTCAAGGAGACGGGCCGTGAGGTGGTCAAGGCGGGTGTGGCCCTCGGGGCTGAGCTGGGGGATCGCCTTGGGGCGTTGCTCGGCAAGTTCGCCCAAAAGACCGCCAGCGGCGATACGGACAGCACCGGCCACTAGCGCCAGCACCTCGTGCCCATCCCTTCTCCCTTGCGTGGGAGAGGTGTCGGTGCGGGGGTTCAAACTAAGTACCTCTGACTCATGCCTCTCCCCGGCGGGGAGAGGCTGGGTGAGGAGGCTTAAAAGGAGGTCCGGTGATCCCAGCAAACACCCTCACAACCGCCACCCGTGCGGCCTGTGGTCTGACCCTCCTGCTGGCCGGCTGCTCGCCACCGCCGATGCCGGTCTCCCTGGCGCCGGCCAACGTGCGGGCCGGGGCCAGCGATCCCGACATCTATCCCCTGACCGTCGGGATGAGCTGGACGTACCGGCTCACCCAAACCAAAGACGGCCTCGAAAACCCGACGCCTGGCGCCATGAGCAGCAGGGTCGTCTCGGTCGAAAACCGCAACGGCATCAAGGTCGCCAAGGTGGAACGCACGTATGGCGCCAATGTCATTCCGGCCACGGCAGCCACCCAGGGCACCGACGGCGTCGTCCTCGCCCGATGGGAAGCGACGGCGGCCACGCAAGCACGCCTGCTGCCTTTGAGCGGCGTTAGCGCGACCCAGCAGGATCGTGCCTATCCGGAAGGCGAGCTGACGACGTCGCTGCGGATTCTGCAGTTCCCCCTGAAAGCCGACGCCAGCTGGACCGGACGGGTGTGGACCTTTGCCAAGGAAACGCTCACGGCCACGGGCTGGGAGTCACTGACCGTACCGGCCGGCACCTATCGGAGCTGGCACGTCACCCATCGGCTGACCTATGAAGACGGACGGTTCGACACCCTCGGCTATTGGTATGCCCCGGGGATCGGGATGGTCAAGGCCCATGAGGAAAACACCCTCATTTTCAACGACAAACCGGTGAAATACAGCGTCGACGGGATATTGACGGGCGTAAAGCACTAAACTCTCCCACCACAGCAGAAAACGAACGTCGGGTGCCAAGACCCGGCGCTCGTTTGCGTTTGCAGGGATAAATGGGTAATCGGCGTCAGTGGGCCCGATAGTAGTGGGAGCGCATGTCCTGGTTGTGCGTGGCCAGGTTGCGGCGGGCCCGTTCGGGCCGGGGGTCGAACTTGCGGGCATAGCTGACCGGATAGCGGGTCTCGTTGACACGACGGGCGGTTTTTGAAACTTTCGTGGCGAATGCGGCCAACACAGTCGGAGCACTGGTAGCGGGTAGGGCCAGTGCGTTAAAACGGGAAGTCATGATGACCTGCCTTTCTGAGGGTCGGGGCGATTTATCCGCCCCTCGACAATCCTCAGTCTGGGCGGGACCGCTGAGGGCTTGTTTGGACCCGGCTGAGCCTTGGCTGAGGATTTCACGGTCAAAGCTGAGGGTTCGCTGAGGATCTGCTAGGACCCGTGGGACGCCTGGTCCGGATCGGTTTTCCAGACCCAATACGAATAGAGGGTGAGGGCCAAGGCGCCGGGAAGTGTCAGTGCCACCAAGGCGATCACGCTCCACCCCGGCCAGATGCTGGCCACGAGAATCTCGACGACGCCCGCCACCACCATGCCGAGGCCGCCCGCCCGCTGGGTCCGCCACCAAGCGGCGTCGCTGCTCAGCGTCCACGGCGTGCGCACCCCGACGAAGAAATTCGACTGCACCTTGGGCAGGTAGTTGCCCAGCACCACAAAGAGCACACCCGAGCCGATGCCGACGACCTGCAGCACGTTGACCGGCCAGCCCAGGCCGTGGGCCAGCACCGTGGCATGGAGAGTCAGCATGAAGCCGACCAAAGCCAGACGGATGATCACCCTGACCTGGGCACCGACGTGTTCCGGACGGGGATCGAGCCTCGGCAGCAGCAACAACAGGGCATAGAGCCCGGCGGTCATCAGTGGCAGGAACCACAGTCCTTCTAACGGCCCGCCATAACGGTCCACCTGGCCGTGCAGGTTCCAGTGCATGGGGACCTGTGCCGGCATCCGTGGCCCCGCCCACCACGATAATCCGATCATTGCCGCCAACAGCAGCAGGGCCGGCGTTTCCCGTTTCCACCATGATTTCATGATTCCGTGCCTCCCAAGGCATCACCCGTTGCCCCGTCGCCGACGTTTAACAGCGACATCATGGCGGCGAGGGCCTCTTCCATGACTGTGGCGTTCAGGGCGTAGACGATCGTTTGCTTACGGCGCTCGGTGCGGACCAGATCGGCCGCTTTCAGGACATTGAAATGCCCCGACAGCGTGGACTTGGCCAGGGGAAAACACTCGGCCAATTCGCCGGCCGACATCTCCCGCCCCCGCAACCGGCGCAGGATCTCCCGCCGGGTGGGATCCGCCAGCGCCCGAAACACCTCGTTCATGACCCACCCTTCCGCCGTCGCCCTGCGACAGCTCGTTCGCTATTTCGCCAATTACCGAATTAAATTCTGCGCCGGCGGGATGTCCCCGTCAAGCGGCGTGGCGAAACCGGGCCAATTCACATGAGCAATCAGGTGGAGGTCTGGGTATGCTGTTAGAGCCTGTTTCACAATCCCGCCGACAGTCTGCCGAGACCACCGGGTGCGACCTGTAACCGGCACCCAAAAAGGGTTGTGCCAGAGCCCCCCCCTGACGTCCGACCGACTGTAATGTGGAAGGGCGAGACCCGATGAGCAGCCGTTTGGCCCTCTTTTTTGCAGCAGGCTACCTACCGCCTCTGATAGCCGCCCACCATGACATGCAGGCCTTTGCGGTCGACCATGTCGATGATGCTGACCCGGAGATGGCCCGCATCGCCGACGAGGAAATCGACCGCCTGCAGCTGTCCGGCCTGTTGGAACTGATGCAGCAACGTCTGCTGCGCTTGGAGCGGATCGGCGATGCACTGGGCGTGACGATCCCCGGCGAACCCGATGATGCCGAGGGCTGTATCGCCTGGCAACGACAAATCGAAGGGATTTTGCAGGAGCTCGGCGCCACCGACCAGGCCGACGCCATGGCCTACACCCTGGGGCTGCACATCGGCGAAGTGATCCGCCTGATCAACCGGCAAGCCTATCTGGTCCGCTATCAGCTGGTGGCGGACCCGCCGATCCTCGCCAATCAGTGGGTATCGATCGCCCGTGAGCTGCCGGTCCGGTTGCAGCACCTGCTGACCGCTGCGGCGTTTGCCGGCCTGCCGCCGATTTTGCGCGAGCTGGGCCAGCCTTACGCCAAGGTCGTCAACGACGTCGTCGTCTTTCCCCGCCGCCACGATGACAAGCTCTATCTCGTCCTGCTCGGCCGCAACCTCCAGAACGAAATGTACAGCCTGCTCGACCAGATCGACGCCACCGAAGAGAAGCTCAAGCACCGGGCCGGTTAGGGGCTGGCAGCGACTAACTTCGGTCGTCGGCATGCCGATGGACTCGTCGCTGCGGCGCTCAATCGATCTTGCGGATCTGATTGCTGTAGATCTCCGTCACGAGCAGGCTGCCATCTCTATCCACCGAGACGCTCCAGGGGGTGCTGAGAGCGGCTGACGTCGCCGTGCCGTTGTTGCTGCCATCGCCCAGGACGCCGGTCCCGGCAACGGTGGTGATCACCCCCCCCAGGGCGCTGACCCGCCGAATGCGCCTGTTGCCGTAGTCGGCGACATAAAGGTTTCCGAACCCGTCGCGACACATGCCAGATGGGCTGCTCAGTTGCCCCGTCGTGGCCAGTCCACCGTCACCGGCGTAGCCGGCGCTGCCATTGCCGGCGATCGTCTCCAGAACCCCGGTGGTCAGATTGATCCGCCGGATTGTATGATTGTCTTTCTCAGCGAACCACACACTGTTGGCGAACGCGCAGATGCCATCGGGGTTGGCGAGCATGGCGGTCGAGGCTTGGCCACCGGTGATGGTGTAACCCGATACCCCTGTGCCGGCCAACGTGTTGATTAAGCCCGTGCTTTGGTCGATGCGGCGGATTCGGTGGGTGGAGTCCAAAAAGACGATCCGATTCGCAGCATCCACGCACAGCCGACTGGGACTGATCTGGGCACTGGTCGCAGCACCGCCGTCTCCGCTATAGCCGGCCACACCCGTGCCGCCGACCGTGCTGATCAGGCCGGTCGCGGCACTGACTTTGCGGATCCGACTGCCACGGCCATCGATGATGTACAAGTTGCCGACCGTATCAAACGCCAAGTCGTAGGGAAGGTTGACCTGGGCGGCGGTAGCAGGTCCCCCGTCCCCCGCCGAGCCTGCCGTGCCAGTGCCGACCACGGTCGTGATGATCCCGGTAAGCGTGTCAGTGCGCCGGATGCGGTAATTGCCATAATCCGTCACGTACGTGTTGCCGGTGGCATCGACCACGGCCTGCGTCGGCCAATAGAGTTGGCTGGTGAGGGCCGGACCGCCGTCCCCGGAGAAAAGCGGATTGCCGGCTCCGGCAATCGTGCTGATCACGCCGGTGCCGGCATCGACCTTGCGCATCCGGCCATTGGTCCGATCGCAGATGTACAGATTGCCGCTACCTGCCACAGTCACAGCTATCGGGAAGTTGAGGCGGGCCCCGGTGGCGGCACCGCTGTCCCCGCTGAAGCCGGCCGTACCCGTGCCGGCGACGGTCGAGATCAGTCCCGACACCTTGTCGATCCGGCGGATCCGGTGGTTGATTGAGTCGGCGATGAAGATGTTCCCGATCGAGTCCGTGGTCACCCCGTATGGCGTATTGAGCTGGGCAGCCGCAGCCATTCCACCATCACCGTTGTAGCCGCCTGCCCCCGTGCCGGCCACGGTCGAGATCAGTCCGCTCGCCATCGTCAGCCGGCGCACCCGATGGCCAGCCTTGTCGGCGATCAGGAGGTTGCCATCGGGGTCAAACCCAATCTGGCCGGGATGGTTCAGCATGGCCGCGGTGGCGGCGATGCCGTCACCGTTGTAGCCAGCCCTCCCCGTCCCGGCCACGGTCGAGATCAGTCCGGTCACCTTGTCGATCCGACGGATCCGGTTGCCATTTTGCTCGGCTACATAGAGGTTGTCACTGGCATCGATGGCGAGGCCCCAGGGGTTGTAGAGTTGGGCTGCTGTGGCCAGACCGCCATCACCGCCGGAACTGGCCACACCGGTGCCGGCCACGTTCGTGATGATCCCGGTGGCCGCCGCCACCCGGCGGACCCGGCCCGCAAGATTATCGGAAATGTACAGGTTGCCCTGACTGTCGAAGACCATGTCAGTGGGCCCGGCCACCGGGGCCGCAGTGGCGAGGCTGCCATCTTCCGGTGTCGTTGATCCACGGCCGAAGCCGGCCACTGTGTCAATGCGTCCGGTGGACAAGTCGATCCGCCGCACCCGGGACAGGCTGTATTGGGCGACATACAGCATGCCGGCACGATACACGACGGATAACGCCCCAACCAACTGCGCGTCCGTTGCGGCGCCGCCGTCCCCGGAGCCGCTGCCGATCGCATTGCGGATCGTGTTCCCGATCGGCGTGTTCAAGGCGCCGGCGATGGTATTGGCGTTGTTGGAAACGGTCACAGTACCGATGGGCCGGTCTGGCGTACTCACGCCGCCGTTGCGCACCGAGCCCCACAACGTGAAGACACCGTCTCGGAGATTGCGAATGCGGAAGGTCGACGCCGTCGTCTCAAAAGCCGGGACGACGACGGCCTGGCTGGCATCCAGCAGGGTGGCGGTCAACGTCCCGGCGATGCCGCCGGCAATCGTCACGACGGCGTCGGCGCCACGCAGCAGGAGCGTCCCCGGGGTGAAACTGCTGCCGACGCTGTAGGTGACGGCGCCGTTGGCGATGGTGGCGGTGTTCGTCGAACTGACGGCGCCGCCTTGGGTAATCGAGGTGAGATCGTCGGTGGAGGAAAACGCCTCCGCCGTCAGGCGAAAGGTGCCGTCCGGCACGGCGGCAAACGTCGCCGGGTCCGTCACCCCAAAAGGAGGCAGCAGCCTGACGGGGGCGACGCTGACGGTCGAGACACCCTCAGGCACCATGTTCAGGGTGATGTGCTGGATATTGGCCTGGGCCGCCTGGGTGCGCCAACCCGTTTTGGCCACCCACGGGCCCAGTGCTACCTGGACAGTCACACCGGTACCCGGGGCACCCGGCCGCATCGGGACTACGGCCTGGCAACCGATAACCAGCGCCAGACAGACGGCAAGCCACAAACGGCGCAACATCGGCATTACTCCATACTCACAGGGGCAAGCCCCAATCCCAGGGTGACCCCGACCGATGCCGGGGGCGGACTCGGAGTCGCCGCGACTAGGGACACGCCGGCACCGCCGCCGCCGGTCGTCGCCGTGGGCGGCGTAGCCGTAGCGGGTGGGGTGCCCGCAGGGGGCGGGGCCAGCCCAGACGGCATTGCGGTGGCAGGTGACGGACTGGCTGGGGGTGCCGTGGCCGTCGGACCCGGGACCGGTACTGCGGGAATGTCTCGGACGAGATCGACATGCCCCGGCCTGATCGACGGCCCGGGTTGCGCAGCGACGACCATTAGAATCCGCCCGTCGCAGGCCGCCAGCAAGGTGCTGGACAAAAGGACCAGCGGGATCAGTCGGCAGGATGGCATGGAGTCTCCCCAGCATCCCCACAAGCGTGCAACGGGGTAACTGCGAGGTAACTGTGAGCGTGGCAGGCGTTTCAGCCGAAGCCGCCTCGCACTCGCCCACTGTGATGCGAGTGTGAGGCAGATTTCTCCGGGGGGATCCTTGACGACGCCCGAGCGCTTCTGTTTCAGCTCGGTGTCGCGCTGGCAATCCCATGGACCATGGTGTCTCCCTCCCCTATCCCTGGGAAAGGTTAGCGGCATCTCTGCCGAGCCAGCCCGTTATCGGCCTGCCACCGCTGGACTATACTTCGGCCAGAGCCCCGGTAGAGACGTGGCGCACGCCCGGCAGGTTCCTCCGGCCGACGAGCAGGGCAGCCGGGGTCACGGCATCCACAGTCCGGGGGCCCGTGGGCTGGAACACCTCGGCGTTGCCGCCCAGACGGACGACCTGCCGGTGCAGCCCGCCGGCCATGGCCGCCATGGCGTCGGCGGCGGCAGCGATGGCCTGGATGGCGGCATCCTGCTCACCGACGGAAGTGGCGGCTTGGGCGGTACCGGCGGCCGACTCTTCGGCGACACTGGCGATGGCGTCCATGCCGGCGCCGATGGCCCGCAGCCCGTAGGCGAGCTGGGTGCTGGTGATCAGGATCGTACTGACCGCCCCGTCCGTTGCCGTGACCGCCTCACTGATGTTGCCGAGGGCCCCTTCGGTGAGCTGGATCAGATCGACACCCCGGCGGACCTCGGCGGTGCCCTGAGCCATGGCGGCCACGGCAGCCTGGGTCTCGCTCTGGATCTCCCGGACCATCCAGGTGATGGACTCGGAGCTGCTGGCGCTGTCGCTGGCGAGCTTGCGCACTTCGTCGGCGACGACGGCGAAGCCGCGGCCGTGCTCCCCGGCCCTGGCCGCTTCAATCGCCGCATTCAGGGCCAGCAGGTTCGTCTGACCGGCGATGCCCTTGATCATCGCCGTGATCGTCCCGATCTGCTCGCCGAGCCGGCCGAGCTTTTCGACCAACTTTGCCGAGCGGCCGACGCTGTCGCTGACCGTGTGGATGACGGTCCGCATCGCCGCCAGGGACTCCCGGCCGGCCGAGACGGACTCCGTGGCCAACAAGGATGCGGCGGCTGCCTGATCGGCACACACCTTCATTGCCGCCGCCGTCTCGTTGATCTCACTGGCCCGGATGGCACCGGCAGCGACCTCGGTCGCCTGGGCAGTGGCCCCATGGGCCAGATGGTCCATCGTGTCGGCGACCTGCCGGGTGGCGACGGCGGCCGACTCGGCGGAGTCGGACAGTCCCCGGGCAGTGGCGGCCATTTCATCGGACGACCGGGTCAGCCAGATGGCGAGCTGGGAGCGCTGGGATTCGGTGGCATCGAGGGCCAGCCGGTTACGATCCAGCAGGCCGCTCAGCTCCTGGCTGATCAGCCCGAAGAACCACCCCAGGGCGCCCAGACTGGCGATGGTCGTCATGTAATGGTCCATGCTCGCATCCAGGCGCAGATACGCCATGGAAAACGAGACCCAGGTCAGACCAGTGTGGAGCAGCGGCAATGACGCTGCGAACAGCAACTGGACGACGGCCATCCCCAGACTGGCCCGAGGTCCGAAGAGGAAGCCTATCGGGATCAGACCGGTGGCCATGACCGTGAGAAAGAAGGGCGCCGTCATCACGGTCTGGCGCATCCCGTCGGCGACCATCAGGGCGCACAGGACGAGCCCGGCCCAACGCAGGTGGCCGTGGCGGTTCATCATGAAGACCAGGCCGAAGCCCAGGGCGACGCCGGCCACAGAGGGATCCTGCCACAAATGCCCGCTCAGGGCGAGCATGCAGGCGGCGCCGCCCAGCATCCCGCCCAAGGCCAGGGAAATCGCGGCAATGAACTTGTGCTGAAGGACCTGCAAGGCTGAAAAGTGATCAGCAGGCGTAAAAATCCGAATCAAGAGGTTGTCTCCGCCGACAATCAGGCAATGCTCGCCACTGGACTGTGCGGGAACAGAAACAACAGGGCAACGGGCATCTTCGTGCAATAAACTTTGTACAGACTATAGCTTGACATCAGTTGCACGTCCACAGGAACCGTCGGATCCGGTCACCGCCGGGGTCGGCGGGGGCGGGTTTCCACGGAAATCGGCCCCGTCACACGGACCTGACAGCTAAGCCGCCAGTCGGCCGGCCAGCGGTCCCGCCACTGGGCTTCGGCTGCTGTCGGCGGGTTCACCGCAGCAGGCTCTGCCGCCAGGCGGACGACGCAGGTGGTGCAATCCCCGATGCCGCCACAGTTGAACAGCTTGCGGACGTGCGGGTGTGGGTTGATCCCATGGGCCAGGGCCAGATCCCGCAGCGTGATGCCGGACTGAGCGTGCAGGGTGACCCCTTCGCGTAAAAAGGTGACAGGAACGGTATGCCCCTCGGCGGGAGCAGCAGGGGTGTCTGGCATAGTGACCATCATCCCGCCTGCGTGCGGCCCTGCCAACTCCAGCCGCCCCAACCGGGTCTTTACCGACCCGGGATCCGGGAGACGGGTGTCGGGGTAAGATGAAAGCCCCAGTCGTTATCGCAAGAGGTTGTCATGCGCCGTTTTCGTCCCGGTCCCGTGTTGCTGACCCTGCTGCTGAGTGCCTGCGATCCCAGCGTCACGCCGGCCCAACCGGGTGCCGCCGGCCCGGTGCCCTCGGCCAGTGTGGCCGGCGCGCCGGCGACCGCCACACCCGTGCCCCCGGCCAAGCCGACACCCAGTCCCACGCCCGTACCGACCCCAGTGGCCTCAGCGGCTCCACCCGTGCGTGTCACCGGGGCCACCGTCGAGGGCTACGTGTTCAAGTACGTCGATCGGGATTTCCCACCGAGTCCGCCCCTGCCGCCCGTCAGCGGCGCCTATGTCTCGGGACGGAGCAAAACACTGGAAAAGCCCTATTTCCAGGACGTGCAGCGTGTCAGCCCCAACTACACACTGACGGGCGTCCCCCTGGATGCGGACATCGAGATCACGGCCGTCGTGGGCAACCACAGGGGCACGGTGCAGATCCACACGGGCGGCACGGCGGACCGCAAGTTCGTCCCGATCGAGATGAAACTGCCTTAGAGGCTATCCCAGCAGGCCCAGGGCGTTGATCAGGAACGTCCGCAGGACGGGTACCTCCGCGCGGACGTCGATGGTATGACCTTTGGCGAACTCCCGCCAGACGACGGGAATGCCGCCTGCCTGCAGCAATTGCACGTGTTCGCGGGTCGCCTCGATCGGCAGGCGGTCGTCTTCGGTGCCATGGGTCAGGAGGATCGGCATCCCGGCAGCATGTGGCGAGGCCTCCGCCGCGACGAGTTCCGGAAAGAACAGGAAGCCGCTGACCCCGAGGATCCCGGCCAGCCGGTGCGGATAACGCAGCCCCACGTCCAAAGACATGACGCAGCCCTGTGAAAACCCGAACAGGAGGATGTCGGCGGCGGCCCAGCCCTGTGCCATCAGCTCGTCGAGCAAGGTGACGAGGATCGCCCGGCTGCGGAGGATCCCCGGGGCCTGATCCGGGGCGAGGTCGTACCAGGAATAGCCGGGTGGCCAGCGATCCGGGGCGTTGCAGAACAGGTAGTTCACCCCGTCGAGACCGAGAGTCTGGGGCAGCCAGCCGAGGCCCGCCATGCTGTCGCCACGGCCGTGCAACCCGATGACGAGCTTGCCGGAGGGGACCCTGGCCCGGATGAAGCGGTGTTTCAACGTGGTAATCGGCAGAGTTTCACTCATGACGCCATCGTAGGCCAACGCAGCGGGTCCGGCAATTGCCGGGGTGCCCATGGTCCGGTCCGCATGGGGGTACACTTGGATCGGCAGCATGCCTGCACCGTGTCGCATCCGACGGAGGCCGAAACATGTCAAATGGAGCAGCAGAGTCCAGTAGCGCCCTCAGCGTCGGTGAACGTCCCGCCGCCCCGGAGGCGGAGCTGCTCGCCTTCTTCGAGGACCTGGGCAATCTGCCGGCGTCCTCCGTGATGCGGGTCGTCGGCCATTACATGATTGCCATCGAGGGCCACAGCATCGTCGCCTCCGGGGCCATGCTGGCCGACCTGCTGCGCTCCGGCCGGCTGAACCGTGACACCGCCCTGCTGCGCTCGCTCCTCGTCTACGAAGCGGCTCTCGAAGCCCAGCTGCGCCAGAGCGTGGCCCGGACGATCCTGAGCACCTTTGCCGCGGCCGCCGAGCGGCAGGGCGTGACGATGGCGATGCAGGACGCCTTCGTGAACATCGCCCTGGCCTGCGAGGTCGAGGCCTACGTCAACCACCAGAAAGGCCTGGCCACGGACATCCGTCAGGTCGCCGAGTACTCCCAGACGGCTACGGACAACGGCACCGACGAGGCCGCCGTCGACGAAAATCAGGTCCTGCTGGACGACGGGCTGCATGCGTTCACCGACGCCATCGCCGACGCCCGGGAGACCGGGGACTACACCACGGCCTACGACGCCCAGCAGGTGTTTTTCCAGCGCAGTGCCACCGTCACCGGCACGGACTACTGGCGGACCCGGGCCAAGACCCGGGGGCAGGACGTGGCCCTGGCCCAGACGATGGAAAACATCGCCCGTAAAAAGAAGGCCGACTCCGGCGGTTTCGGCCTCGCCGTCGCAGCCGGGCTGGCCGTCAGCTAGGCGGAGATGGCCCATTTCCCCGCCGTCCTGGCCGGCTGCTATACCGGGATCGGCAGCCTGCCCCACCGGGATCCGGCCGAAGCCGTGGCCTTGGCCCTGTTCGCCGATGTGCCCTACTGGCCGCAACTGCCCCAGCGCCATGCGGACGAGGTGATGGTCCGGCAGTTTGCCACCCCGGGCAATCCCCTCAGCCCCGGCCGCACGGCCGGACTCTGGGCCCTGGCGGCGGCCCTGGGTG
>JACMPN010000612.1 GCA_014377495.1 Candidatus Sericytochromatia bacterium | reverse complement strand
GCCGTCGGCGCCAGCACACAGCCGGATCAGGCCTTTGCCGGCGGGTTCTCGCTGGCCGGGATGATCGTGCCCCTGGCCTTCGTGACTGTCGGCAAGTTCAGCCCGCCCGGCAAATCCGTCAGCGAGGCGGAGGTGAAGGCGCGGTACGTGGCCCCGGCAGGCTCCCGCACCGGCTTGGCGGAGCTGCCGGCCCCGGCGATGATCAGTTTCGGCGACATCGGCCCGGACCACGACGAAGACCTCCTCGCCGACATGCATCTCGACGCCAGCCTGACTGAAGAGCTGCTCACCGAGTTCGGCGACGACCTCGAGGCCGTCTTCGGGCTGGAGGCGACGAATAAGTCGGAAGCGGAGATCCTCGCCAAAAAAGAGACGATGGACCGCAGCCAGGTGGCAGCCATCGTCGAACAGAGCTTCGGCGAGCTGGGGCAGATCCAAGTCGAGGTGGCAGCGGAACTGGGCCGGGCCAGCATGGGCCTGCACGAGTGGCTGCACCTGCAGGAAGGCACGCTGGTCGAACTGAACCAGAAGGTTGGCAGCAGCATCGATCTGTATTTCAATGGGGTCCTGAAGGGACGTGGCAGCCTGACGGTGGCGGACAACCACATCGGCATTGTGGTCACGGCCCTGAACCTGAGCGGCAACGGCGGTTCGGGCGGTCAAATGGCGGAAGAGGAGGCAAAGGTTGAAGGACGCACCTGAGAAAAAGAAGAAGCTGACGGTGAGTCCCGTCCGCTTTGCGCCGCTGCTGGCCGAGATGCCGCCGGCAGCCGTGACGGGCGTCCTGGGCAACCTGGAACTGGTCCGGGACGTCCGCCTGAACATCACGGTCGAGCTGGGCCGGGCCCAGTTGCCGCTGAAAGAAGTCCTGCAACTCGGTGACGGCTCGTTGATCAAGCTGGACCGTCTGGCCGGCGAGCCCGTGGACATGGTGGTCAACGGCCGCCTCGTCGCCCAGGGTGAAGTCGTCGTCATCGGCAACAATTTCGGCGTCAAGATCACCAACGTCATCCGGCCCTCGGCCCCGGAAGGCATGGATTCCCAGCAGCCGATGAATTACGACATGTAGGCCGTCCGATCACATTGCTGTCATTCGCCAAAATGGGCCCCACCACTCACACCGCCATCGCCGCCGGGTTGCTTCTGACCAGCCTGCTGTGTCCGCCTGCCTTTGCCGCAGGGGATCCGATGGTTGGCTTTCAGGTCGATTACGGACCGTACATCATCAATGTCGCCATCCTGGTGGTGCTGACCATCGCCTTGGGCTACACCGCCGTGCGGCTCCGGGGCCGCAACGGAGTCGTCGGCCCGCTGATACGGCCACGGGGCAGGCGGGTGCAAGTCCTGGAGCGGACCCACCTGGAAGGGGCGAAAAACCTGTACCTCGTCAAATGCGGCAA
This sequence comes from Candidatus Sericytochromatia bacterium, assembly GCA_014377495.1. Taxonomy (GTDB): domain Bacteria; phylum Cyanobacteriota; class Sericytochromatia; order JACMPN01; family JACMPN01; genus JACMPN01. The sequence goes on along the minus strand of JACMPN010000612.1, from coordinate 2,893 downwards.
CCAACACTGGGTGGTCGGCACCAGCGAAACCTCGTTGAGCGTGCTCGGCACCGTCGAGCCTTCCGACCCCTCGTTTCAGGCCGACCTGGATTCGGCATTGGACGAAGACACGGGGAGTCCGCTGGGCTGGCTGCAGAACCTGTTCGGCGGCCGCAAGATGGTCTGGATCGGTCTCCTGGCTGTTTCGGCCCTGCTGCTCATCGGTCATCCGGCCTGGGCTGCGGATGCCCAGTCGGTCCTGGAGACCTTCGATCTGCGCCAGCCGACGACGACGATGTCGACGCCGCTGCAGCTGATCATCGTCATGGCCATGCTGACATTGTTGCCTTTCCTGTTCATCATGAGCACGAGCTTCCTGCGCACGGTCATCGTCCTCGGCTTTTTGCGCAGCGCCATGGGTACCCAGCAGGTGCCGCCCAACCAGGTCATCCTGGGCCTGAGTGTCTTTCTGACGATCTACACGATGGCGCCCGTTTGGCAGGTGATCAACACCGACGCCCTGATGCCCTATTTCAATAAGCAGATTTCCCAGTCAGTGGCCCTCGATCGGGCCGTGACCCCCCTGAAGGGGTTCATGCTCAAGCAGACCCGTCGCGAGGAGCTGGCCTTTTTCGTCCGACTGGTCAAAGTGCCGCCGCCGCAAAAGCCGACTGACCTGCCGATCCACGTGGTGCTGCCGGCCTTTATGGTCAGCGAGCTGAGCACGTCCTTCAAGATCGGCTTCATGCTCTTTCTGCCCTTCCTGATCGTCGATCTCGTCGTCGCCAACACCCTGCTGGCGCTGGGAATGATGATGCTGTCCCCCGTGACGATTTCGCTGCCGTTCAAACTGCTGATCTTCACACTGGCCGATGGCTGGTCCCTGTTGATCCAGTCGATCGTCCGCAGCTTCAAGATGTGAGACGGTGAACGATGTCAGATAGTATCGTCGTCACGCTGGTCTCCCAGGCGATCATGATGATCATCCTGATGTCGGCGCCCATCGTGCTCACGGCGATGATCGTCGGCTTCACGGTGTCCATCCTGCAGGCGATCACCCAGGTACAGGAGCAGACCCTGAGCTTCGTGCCCAAGAGCCTCTGCGTCTACGGGGTGCTGATCCTCCTCGGGCCCTGGCTGCTGAACACGATGCTGCAGTACGTCCGCCACATCCTGGACAATCTGCCGGTCAATCTCCTGAGATGAAAGACCAGGGCTTTGCCGCGCTGATCGCCTGGGTCACGCTCTGGGGACCGATCTTCGTCCTCTGTTTCGCCCGGACGATGGCCATGAGCAACAACGCCCCGTTCTGGGGTGCCAAGACGACCCCCGGCGTCGTCCGTGTCGCCATGGGGCTGACTATCACCGCCTCCTATCTGATGGCCCGCCAACCCGTGGCCTCGCCTTATGTGAACGTCTTCGACTTCATCCTGCAGTTGATCAGCGAGGTCTGCGTCGGGCTGCTCTTCGCCTTTGCGGCGAACATCATCACATCCGCCATCCAGGCGGCCGGTGAGATCATCGACGTGCAGATGGGCCTGAGCATGATCATGCTGCTCAATCCCGCCACCAAGACCCAGTCCACGGCCATGGGCCGCTTTTTCAATCAGCTCGCCACGATGGTCTTCGTCAGCACCGGCGCCCACTTGTTGCTGCTGGGCGCCTTTTTTCACTCCTTCGACCTGATCCCGCTGGGCATGAGCCGCTGGCACGACGCCGCCCTGCCGGCGACGCTGGTGTCGCTGACGGCCAAGGTCTTCGCCATCGGCGTGCAGTTGGCGATGCCGATCATCGTCGTCATCTTCGTCGTCGATTTCGGGTTGGGGATCATGAACCGGGTCAGCCCGCAGATCAACGTGCTGGAGATGAACAACATGATCAAGCCGATCACCGGCTGCTTCATCGTCGTCATGCTCCTGCCGACCCTGATCCACCTGATCGGCGTCCTCAGCGAAGAGATGGTCAAGTCCTCCAACGAAGCCATGAAAGCCATCGCCGGTCCACCGGGCCTCGCCAGTCCGAAGGTGCCGCCGGGGCCACCGCCAGGTTTGGCCGAAGGCCGGAAGATCCCTTAGCAGTCACTTTGACCGTACATCAATGCCCGATCATCTTGGCATCATTCGATTGTAGTGACCCTGCGGTAGAATGAACTGCTGCCTTCAATATCCTAGTGACGTGAGCACCGATGATCCCAACTGCGATCCGTGAGTACTTTTGCTGCCCCACCTGCCGTGGCGCCCTGACCTGGGTCGACGACGCCGCGACCTGTCCGGCCTGTGCGAAACGGTTTCCCATCGACGGAACGATCGTCGATTTCCTCGAAACCCCAGAGCTCGATCCCCTCACCAACCGTCTTGAATCTCACTACAACCAACGTGCGGTGAACAACGCCACCCCACAGGGCGAAATGGAAGTCTGGGCCCTGCTTCCGGCCGCACAGGTAAAGGTGGCGATCGACGTCGGCTGCGGCATGGGGAACAAGGCGGTCATGCTGGCGCAGAAAGCTGAGTGGCTCATCTGTGTGGATCTGGCCCGCTCATCGTTGGAATTGGCCCGCACTCAGTTGACGCAGCGCGGGTTGGCAGACCGCACTGTGTTTATCGTCGCCAATGCGACGGAGATGCCTATCCGTGACGGCGTGATCGATTTGGCCGTTTGCACAGAGGTGATCGAGCATATCGAACAGCCCGCGACGCTCGTGGCCGAGTTGCACCGGGTCGTCAAGCCGGACGGCGCCCTCGTCCTGTCGGCACCCAATTACGCCAACGTCGCCGGCATGATCAAGCGGAGCATCGACGTCCTGCTCTACAAAGGGGAAACCCGCTGGAGCCCCTTCGGCGTCGAGGCCTTCGAGCGTCACATCACCACCTTTGCCACCCAACGGACCTTTCACGACGAAGGCTGGCAGATCGAT
>JACMPN010000611.1 GCA_014377495.1 Candidatus Sericytochromatia bacterium | reverse complement strand
GCCACACGCGTGCCCGCGGCATCCACGCCAGAGGCCGCCCCGGCGCATCACCGGGGCGGCCTCTGTAACAGTGGGTCCCATGTCGCCCGGGGTCAGGCGGGGACCTGTGGCTTCAGTTCTCGGCTCCAGTGCCGGTGCTGGGCGATCGCCTCGATGAATTCCCTGGCCAGCCCGTCGCTGTCAGCCCTGCCGCCGGTGACCACTCCGTGTTCCGACTTCAGGGGACCGGCAGCAATGGCGGGCAGCACGTCTTTGAGGGCCGCCTGGGCCAACAACGATACGCCCTCGTCCGCCGCAGCGATGGCCTTACAGTGCTTGAAGGCTTCGTTGATGAAGTGGCGGGCATCCGCCTCGTTGCCAAGGGTGGCGACGCTGGCCGCACCGCCCGGGACGAAGACGGCATCGAACAGGACCGAGGATGTCGTCAGCAGGCTGTGGTCGATGGGGACTGTCGCGCCGTTGGCCGACTTCAGGGATCCGCCGTGCGGCGCCACGATCTTGCCCATGGCGCCTGCCGCCTTCAGCGCTTGCTGCATCGCCTGCAGCGACGCATCGTCGACGCCGTCGGCGGCGAGGATCGCCACCTTGCGGGTCCTGATGCTGTCTTTCGGCGTGTTGGCCATGCTCAGGGCCGGCGAGAGGGTCTTGACCGGCTTGGCCGGCGTGGGCTGGTAGGCGGCAGGGTCGGCGTCGGCAGGAAAACCGAGATTCAGCGGTCCCGCCACGCCCGCGGGCACATTGATCCCCAGGCCGGTAGCCACCTGACTGGCCAGGTCTTTGTCGATCTGGTTCAGCATCACCAGCATCCGCTCCCGGATGGCAAGCCGGGTGACCTTGCCCAGTTCGAAGCGCAGTGCCTGAACCATGTGCTGCTGCTCCGGCGGCGACTGGCTCTGGAAAAAGAGGGCCGCCTGGGTGAAGTGATCGAAGAACTTGTCGCTCTTGCCCCGGATCTTCGGCGATTCCATCGCTTCGGGATGGCTGGCAAACCCGCCCATGGCCTTGCCCGCCTGGAAAGGGCAGCCTCCGCCGATGGTGTTCGGCTGATAGCTGACGGATCCCGTGTTGATCGTCTGCCGCATGTGGCCGTCACGCTGATTGTTGTGGACGGGCGCAACCGCTCGGTTGATCGGGATCTCATGGGAATTCGGCCCGCCCAGACGGATCAGCTGCGTATCCGTATAGGAAAACAGCCGTCCCTGCAGCAGGGGGTCGTTGCTGAAGTCGATGCCGGGCACGAGATGGCCGGGATGAAAGGCCACCTGCTCCGTCTCTGCGAAGAAGTTCTCAGGATTGCGGTTCAGCACCATTTTGCCGATGCGCCTGACGGGGACCAACTCCTCCGGAATGAGTTTCGTCGCATCGAGCAGATCAAAGTCGAATTTGTGCTCGTCCGCTTCGTCGATCAGTTGGACTCCCAATTCCCATTCCGGAAAATCGCCATTTTCGATGGCTTCCCAGAGGTCCCGACGGTGAAAGTCCGGATCGTTGCCGGAGATCTTCTTTGCCTCGTCCCAAACGACTGAATGAACGCCCAGCAGCGGCTTCCAGTGAAACTTGACGAACTGTGACCGGCCGGCCTCGTTCACGAAGCGGAACGTGTGTACGCCGAAGCCTTCCATCATGCGGTAGCTGCGGGGGATGGCCCGGTCCGACATGACCCACATGATCATGTGCATCGACTCGGGCATCAGCGAAATGAAGTCCCAGAACGTATCGTGCGCCGACGCCGCCTGCGGCATCTCATTGTTCGGCTCGGGTTTGACGGCATGGATCAGGTCCGGGAACTTGATGGCATCCTGAATGAAGAAAACGGGGATGTTGTTGCCGACGAGGTCATAATTGCCCTCTTCAGTATAGAATTTCACGGCAAACCCGCGAGCGTCGCGAGCCAGGTCCGACGAACCACGAGAACCAGCTACCGTGGAGAAACGGACGAAGACGGGCGTTTTTCTGGTGGGATCCTGCAGGAAGCCGGCCTTTGTATCGGATGCCATCGACTCGTAGACCTGGAAAAAGCCATGTGCGGCACTGCCCCGGGCATGGACGATGCGCTCGGCAATCCGCTCGTGGTCGAAGTGGGTGATTTTTTCACGGAGATGGAAGTCTTCCAGCAGCGTCGGCCCACGCCGCCCGGCTTTCAGCGAGTCGGTATCGTCGTTCAGCGGCAGCCCCTGGTTGGTGGTCAACGCCTGGTCGCCTGCGGCCTCTTGAAAGGCCTTGAGCTGATCGAGTTTCTCGTCGCTGTCGCCTTGCGGTATGTCCTGGTTCGGCTTGGCCATCGTGAGTCGCTCCTATTTACTGTTCGCAATGTCGATACGGCTTCTTTTTGCGAGAGCCTTGTTACTTTAAGTCATGAATGAAAAACTGTCCAATGGGTTTCCCCGGCCGGCGAGGCCAAGGCGGCCGAATCCGAGGCACGCGCGTTTTGCCCGTGACCGGAGGGCTCACTCCAGTCACGGGCAGGGTCAGGATAGGGACTTAATCGACCGGATAGTCGGTGTAACCAACCTCACCCGGCGTATAGAAGGTGTCCATGTTGCCGGCCCGCAATGCGGCACCGGACTTCAGCTTGACGACCAGGTCGGGGTTGCTGATGAACGGACGGCCGAAGGCGACGAGGTCCCCTTTGCCGGCGGTCAGATCGGCCTGCGCCCGAGCGGCGTCATAGCCGCCCGACAGGATCACCGTCTTTTTGAAGGCGGCACGGATGCCGTCCTTGACGCTCTGCGGCACGGCCGGTGCGCCCATGGCGCTGTGGTCGACCATGTGGAGGTAGGCGAGACCCAGGTCGTTGAGCTTGCCAGCCAGGGTGCCGTAGAACGCCTCGATGCCCGCAAAAGGCGCCATGCCGCCGAAAACGCCATAGGGCGAGAGCCGGATGCCCAGGCGATCGCCACCGATGGCCGCCACGACTGCCGCCGCCACCTCGAGGACGAAGCGCTGCCGGTTCTCGTCGGAGCCGCCGTAAGCGTCGGTCCGCTGGTTGGCGGCCGGGTTGAGGAACTCCTCGAGGAGATAGCCGTTGGCACCGTGCAGTTCCACCCCGTCAAAACCGGCATCGACGGCCAACTTGGCGGAATCCGCAAATTCCTGAACGGCGGTCTGGATGTCGGTGACGGTCATGGCCGTCGGCACGGGGAAAGGCTGCATGCCCTCGGCATCCGTATAGATCCCGGGGCCGGGATCTGGCACCGCAGAGGCCGACAGGACTTGGGTCCCGGCAGCCATGTTCGCCGGATGGGAGGCCCGGCCGGTATGCATCAGCTGGATGAAGATCCGCCCGCCCTTGGCATGGACGGCCTCGGTCACCCGCTGCCAGCCGGCGGCATGATCCTGGTTGAATGCACCGGGGATGCGGGCGTAACCCAGGCCATTCGGTGAGGGGGACGTGCCTTCGGTGATGATCAGGCCCGCCGATGCGCGTTGGGCGTAATACTCGACCATCAGGTCGTTCGGGACATTGCCGGTGGCCCGGTTGCGGGTCATCGGGGCCATCACGATGCGGTTGGCCAGTGGGATGGGACCCAGGTCGTACGGGGCAAAAAGCGAAACATCGGTGGCGACAGTGGACATGAGGCCTCTCCTTACTGTCTGGAAAAATCCAACGCAACGACCGTGGACACCAATCCAAAGTAGGTCAGCGACTAACCAATGTCAAGCCTATTACTTAAAGTAAGTAATAGTGAGCCCCGATTCACCGACGGCAAAACGGGCCGGAATGACGTGACTCCGGCCCGTTTGATGCGTGCTTTGTAACTTACGAGGCAGGCTTGGTGATGACGTTGTTATCCAACGTCACCGCCGCATTTGAGGCGAGGGCCCGGCCTTCCAGCGAGGCCCCATTGGCCAGCCAGACGGACTGGTGCGCCAGGATGTTGCCCTTCATGACGGCCATCGTGCCGATGTTGGCGGAGTTGCCGACCTGCCAGAAGACGTTGGCCGCCTTGGCGCCGCCGGCCAGCGTCACCTGGAGCCCGGACGAGACGGAGAACGTGTCGGCGACCTGGAAGATGAAGACGGCGTTCGGATTGCCCTGGGCATCCAGGATCAGGTTCCCGGTGGAGACTTCGAGGGTGCCGGTCGATTTGTAGAGGCCGGGAAAGAGGGTTTGCCCGCCGATGTTGCCCGCCACGCCGGTCGACAGCGTGCGTCCGGCGGCATCGTTATAGGCGATCGTCAGTTCACCCTTGGCGATGGCGGCGGTCGTGTCGGCCACGTGTAGCGTGCCGTTCAGCACGGCCGGCGGGAATCCCGTGACGGAACTGCCGGGGCTGAGTCCCAGATCCCCGGTGATCACCGTCCCGACCATCCCGGCGCTGGTCACCGTGGTATACGCAAACACGGCGTACTGGCTGAGCGTCGCACCGAGTGCAACGGTCGGTAGGCTGGTCACGGGCGCCACGCTAACGACAGGCGCCGGACTGGCGCCGGTGGCGGTGGTGAATTGCCAGACCACGTCACCGGCCAGGGGGTTTCCGGCCAGGTCCTTGGCGCCGGTGGTCAGCCTGCCCGTGTAGGTGGTATTGGCGGCGAGGATGGCCGTGGGGGTAAAGGTCGCCGTGGTGCCGGTGTAGGTCACGGTGCCGGCAACCGGCGTGGTCCCCTGCGTCACGGTGAAGGTGGCGGCCGTGATGGTGGCCGGGTTCATGGGTTCATTGAAGGCGGCTGTGGGCCGGAAATTCTGGGCCACATTCGGGGCGGCGTTGGCCGGTGTGGTGGTGAGCAGGAGCGGCGCACTCGTGTCGGCACCGGCACCGGTCGTGAAGTCCCAGGACGTGGGGCTGCCTGCGGCGTTCTGGCCCGGCGCCCGGACTCCGTCGGTGAGCGTGGCCGTATAGGTCGTGTTGGGGGCGAGCGGGGTGGTGGGCCGGAAGATGGCCGTCGTGCCGTCGTAACTCACGGTGCCGGGGATTGGTGTCGTGCCCTGACGCACAAGAAAGGTCGAGGCGTTGATCGTTGCCGGGTCCATGGCTCGGGTGAACGTGGCGGCGAGAGTGGCGTTGGTGGCCACACCCGGGGCGGCTTTGGCCGGGTAGGTGGCACTCACCGATGCGGCCAGACTCACGCCAGCGACAGGAGCCGGCGTCGGCTGGGCCGAGGCGGTCTGCGTCGGGGTGGCCGTGGCCGTGGCCTGCGCCGACGGCTGGGGACTGGCCATCGGGATGCCGGCAGGGTTGCCCCCTGGATTGCTGCCGGGGGATTGGCTTTTCGGCGGGGCACAGGCGACGAGGCCCAGCGTCAGCACCATGCCGATGAGGCCGAATGACTTCTGTTTAGGTGTGAATTCCAAGCGATGCCGGTCCTTTTTGGAGTCCAATAAAGTTGCTGCATGACGGCCTGCTGATCCCTGGGACCCGCGCCGACTGTATACGATGCCGCCGACGCGCCGGTCGGGTGCAACGTAAAGAAAGTTTATAGAGGTTTGTTCGGTCAAATGCCTTGTGCCCTTAAAGACGGCCCCGGGGCACCGGACCGCCTGCAACCAGAAAAGGGCCGGAGTCCGGAGACTCCGACCCGTTTGTCCTTCGCCTTGCGACTTACGGGGCAGGCTTAGTGATGGTATTACCCTGCATGGTCACCTGAGTCTTAGACAGCGCCCGGCCCACCAGCGTGGCCCCGGTCAGGAACCGGATGTCGGTCCCGCCCAGGAAGTTGCCCTGCATCTCTGCGCCCGAGCCAAAGGTGGTGATGGTGCTGATTTGCCAGAAGATGTTGCTTGCCTTGGCGCTACCGATCAGGAGCACCTTGCGACCAGCGGCAACGGTGAAGGTGCCGGTGTTCTGGATGATGAAGATGGCATTCGCGTTGCCGCCGGCATCAAAGGTCATGTCCTGCGAGGTGAGATGGAGGTTGGAGGACGTGTAGACGCCGGGCGTGTAGACTGCAGGCCTGCCAAGGTCGCTTCCGGCTACGATGAGGGTCCCCCCGACCCGGCCGGCCGCATCGGTGTAGGCGGTGCCCATCTCGCCAGCGGCGGTGCCCGCTGTCGCGTTGGTCACGTGTTGGACGCCGCCGCCGGCCATGACGCCCGGCGGAAAGCCCGTGACGGCACTGCCGGGGCTCAGCCCGAGATCACCGGTGACGGTCGTCGCCCCGGTATTGGTCACTGTGGTTTGGCCGAACACGGCAAACTGGCGGAGTGTCGCCCCAAGCACGACAGGCGCAGCCCCGACGAAGGCGGTCAAGGTCGTGAAAGTCCAAGTCTGAGGAACCAGCAGATTGCCGGCCAAATCCTTGATCCCCGTCAACAACTGCACCCTGTATTGGGTGTTCAGGTCCAGGTTGACGGCAGGATTGAAGGCCGCCGTGGCGCCGATGTGGGTGACGGTGCCGGTGACTGGGGTGTAGGTTGGCCCCGCCGTGACCTTATCGAGCTTGAAGGTGGCCCCGGTGACAGTGGCCGGGTCGATGTCCTCGTTGAACGTGGCGACCACACCGGCATCGGGGGCAACGCCTGTGGCACCGCTGGCAGGGAGCACGGTGGCCGTGGGGACCGCTGCGTCGGTGGCCCCGGTGGTGAACGTCCAGGAATAGTCGCTCCCCAAGGCGACGCCCGTGTTATCCATGACACCGGTCGTGATCGTCGCGCGGTAGGTATTCCCTGCGGCGAGAGGCGCTGTCGGCTTCAGGGTTGCCGTCGTCCCGGCATAGGACACTGTGTAGTCCGTTGTCGGCACCGGGATCCCTGTCGTCACGTTGAACAGCGTAAAGGTGCTGGTCGTCAACGACGCGGCCTGCATGGCCCGGGTGAATGTGGCTGTGAGCATGCGGTTGATCGGGGCCGTAGTGGCACCGCTAGCCGGGGCAATCCCATTCACGCTCAGGGCCGTCACCGCCACCACGAATCCGCCACCGCCACCACCGCCACCGCTGGACGTACCGCCGTTGGAAACCGCCGTGCCCGGCAGGAAGGGCGGCGTGGTGAAGGTGGGTACAGGCGTGGCGATGGGTGCAGGCGTGGCGATGGGTGCAGGCGTGGCGATCGGGGTTGGCGTCGCCCCGGCGTCGGCCCCGGCGCTGCCTCCCCCACCGACACCGCCGCCCGGCGTGGGCGACGGTATGGGGGTCGGCGTGGCGCCCACAGGGGCTGCCGTGGGGGTCGCCATCGCTGCAGGGGTCACTGCCGCCGGGATCCGGGCAGCGGCACAGCCGACGAGGCTGAGTGACAATGCCACGCAGAGTGCTCCCAATGATTTCTTTTGGGCGGTGAATTCCATGGATTCCGTTCCTTCTTGGGTCCAATAGGGTGCTGCAGGTGACCTGCCGATCCCTCGGCGACTTCCGCTGCCACAATCGATCCGTTTGTCGGTTGCTTGGCGTGAAATGGTCATGGTGGTTGAATTGATTGGGGGCCCTTCGCCCGGAGAGGGTTGTGCCGCTGTCTCAGTCGGCTCCGCGTCCAAACGGATGTCGGGGACGGCCTCTACAGGCGCTGCACTCAAATCGGCACGGCGGCTGGATCCTTCCGACCCAGGCTCGTGGGTCGAAAACCTTCTTTGTAACTTAATATTAACTCATTACAGGCAGGCGGTCAATTGATTTAATGAAGCAATATTAAAAATCGCCTGAAAAGCGCTTCGCCGGTGGTGTTTGCCCGTGCGGTCATCGATCGGGCGATCGGGCCTGAGGGCGTTTCTGTGCCGTGGCGCAGTCGGCTCAGCCGCGTGCGAAGCACGGGGTGTGAGCGCGCCTGGCCGGGGACCCGGATACCCTTTTGGCGATTGGCCCGAGTCTTACGGGGTTGGGATGGTGACGGTGTTGCTTGCCAACGACACGGCCCCGATCCGGGCGAGGGCCCGGCCTTCCAGGGCGGCACCGGAATTCAGGGTGATGGATTGATCCGCCATGATGATCCCCTTCATGACCGAATTCGTCCCCAACGTGGCGGAGCTGCCGACCTGCCAGAAGATGTTGGCGGCCTTGGCGCCACCGGCCAGGATCACCTGCCGACCCGCGGTGGTGGTGAAGGTCGAGGCGATCTGAATGATGAAGACGGCGTTCACGTTGCCTTGGGCGTCAAAGGTCAGGTCACCCGAGGAGATCTCGAGGGACCCAACTGATTTGTAAAGGCCGGGCGCATAGGTCAGCCCGCCGATGTTGCCCGCCGCCACGATGGGTGCCAGGGTGCGTCCGGCGGCATCGTTATAGGCGGTGGTCAGATCGAGCTTGGCCTGGGCGGCGGAGGTATCGGTCACGTGCAGCATGCCGTTCAGCGTGCCTGGCGGGAATCCGGTGACGGCGCTGCCGGGGCTGAGGCCGAGATCCCCCGTGATGATCGACCCGCCGATGTTGGTGACGGTGGCGTAGGCGAGCACGGCGTACTGGCTGAGTGCCGTCCCCAACGTGACCGGGAGTTGGCCGGCAACGGCGACTGGGCTGGCGGCAGCCTCGGTGGTGAATTGCCAGACCACGTCACCGGTCAGGGCGTTCCCGGCCAGGTCCTTGGCGCCGGTGGTCAGCCTGCCCGTGTAAGTGGTGTTGGCGGCGAGGATGGCCGTCGGGGTAAAGGTCGCCGTGGTGCCGGTGTAGGTCACGGTGCCGGCAACCGGCGTGGTCCCCTGTGTCACGGTGAAGGTGGCGGCCGTGATGGTGGCCGGGTTCATGGCTTCATTGAAGGCGGCTGTGGGCCGGAAATTCTGGGCCACAT
>JACMPN010000610.1 GCA_014377495.1 Candidatus Sericytochromatia bacterium | reverse complement strand
CCCAGGTTGTGCCAGGCGAGATACGTCCCGGCGTCACGGTCGACCGCCCGCCGAAAGGCCGCTTTGGCCTCGATGGGCTCGCCGAGGATCAGATGGACGATGCCGGCCTGCGCTTCGGCAGGCGCCCCGACGACGGGGATCCACGTCTCACAATGGGCCAGCAACGCCTCCCAGGCCTGGGCCGCCATCAGGCGGTGGGACGTGTACGCAAAACCGCCCGGCCAATCACTGAAACACGCCAGGATCTGCTGGCCGGGCGGCCCGCTGCGCTCGAGGACGGCGGCGAAGACCTCCGTCAGCACTTCCGGGGCATCAGGCCGGTTCAGCCAGTGCTCACAATGGGCGACGGCCACCTCGATCTGCCCCAGGGCCATCAGCGCCTGCAGATAGAGCTGGTGGGCCAACGGTTGCGGCCCCGCCTCGGGGAGGATCGCCTTGATCCCGCTCAGGACCGCCGGCCAGTCGCCGCCGATGGCCGACAGTTGGGCCAAAAACGTCGTGGGTTGCCAGGTGCGGGCCCCCTCCGTTTCGTATTCGCCCCGCTGACCGGCGTCCTGGCGGGCCCGCTCAAAGCAGGCCCTCGCCGCCGCCCGGTCGTCACGCCGGGCATGGGCCAGCCCCAGCATCAGCCAGAAATCCGGCAAATGGCCGCAAATCGCCTGCTGGGCCTCCCCGAGCCGGATCATGCCGGCATCGTCATGCAGCCCGTCCAGCGCGCGCAACAGATGCACGACCGTCGCCGCCGTGCGGGACCCGCCGGGACGCAGGACCAGATACCGTTCCAGCAGCATGCGGGCTTCGCCGGACCGCCCGGCGAAGCGGTACTCCACGCCTAGGTAATAGGCCGCCTCCGCATCGTCCGGCTGAGCGGCCAGCCGCGCCTCCAGCAGCCGCATGTTGCGCCCGCCCTTGTCCTTTTCGACGAGCCGGTCCGACGTGTAGCCGTAATGCACGAGGTGCCAGCTGTCGACGAACCAGGGCAACAGCGGCTTGCCGTCCGCATCGGCGACGGCCTCGTGGATCGTCTGGTGGAACTGCCGGCCAGACCGCCGGGCGAACAACCGCGAGGCCCGGTCCCGTGAGCCTCCCCCCGGCGTGTCGCCGGCCATGTGGCTGAGCGGGGCGAAGATCACGCCCCCGTAGCCGTGGTCGTCCACCGTCTGCCGCAGGGCGTCGAGCCCGCCCCCGAGCCGCTCGTCGGCATCGATGATCAGGATCCAGTCCGTCGTCATCAGGGCCAGCGCCGCATTGCGGGCGGCGGCAAAGTCGTCGCACCAGACAAAGTGACCGAGTTGGGCCCCGTAGCCCTCGGCGATGGCCACCGTGGCATCCGTCGAGCCTGTGTCGACGACCACCAGCTGGTCCACGCCGTCCAGAGAAGCCAGACACGCCGGCAGCAGCCGGGACTCGTCCCGCACGATCATGCAGGCTCCGACCGTCGGCCGGGTGAGGGGGCCGGCCAACAGCCGCCGCCAGGCGTCCGGCACGCCGCCGGCCACCGCCGCCACGGGTCCAGCCGGTGTCTCTGCCCCCTGCAGACGGGCGACCCGATCGAGACAGGCCGCCTGCAGGGAGCTGTTGCCCAGCTTTGCCCAGATGGCGGCGGCCGTCCGCCACAGCCCAACGGCCCGGGCATTGGCGGTCAGACCGGCCAAGATTAGTGACAGGGCGGCATCATGGTGACCGAGGGCCAGATGGGCCCGGGCGGCACTGGCAGTCCAGTCCGGCTGGGGGCCGTAGCGCCCGATCAAGGGGGCCACGGCCGCAAGGGCCGCCGGGTAATCGCCGGCCGTGTACGCCGCCTCACTCCGGGCGAGCTGGCCCTGGAGGTCCCGGAGCGACAGGTCAGTCTCTTTCTCAGCCATGGCGCCTTGTGCTTTCTCATCGGATGCCGCAGCGCAGTATTCGCCGGGGGGCGCCCCAATGGCAACCGCAGCCGGGCCCGTCCGCAGCGGCGCCGACAGCCGCCGACGGGTGCGCTACCCTGATGGCAGGCGACGTCCGCCACCCGACCATGCCCAGGAGGCCGCCATGTCAAACCCGTCCGAGTCGGATCTGGATCTCCCCGCCTACTTTGCCCGCATCGGCTATGCCGGGACACCGGCCGCCGATCCCGCCACCCTGACCGCCCTGCACCGGGCCCACATCCTGGCTATCCCCTTCGAAAACCTGACCATCCAGCTCGGCGGCACGGTCCCGCTGGATCTGGCCAGCCTGCAGCGCAAGCTCGTGCAGGACGGGCGTGGCGGGTACTGCTTCGAGCAGAACACCCTTTTCCAGGCGATCCTGATCCGGCTCGGGTTCCGGGTGACGCCCCTGGCCGCCCGGGTCAGCCACGGCAAACCGGAGCCTTCCTCCCGCAGTCACATGCTGCTGCGGGTCGACCTGGCGGATGGCCCCTATCTCGTCGACGTGGGCTTCGGCGGCCGGGGGCTCTGGCAGCCCCTGCCGTTGCGCGACGGGGCCGCCGATGCCTGGGGCAACGACTCGTACCGGTTGCAGCGGGCCGACGGCCACTGGACCCTCCAAACCCTGCGTTCGGACGGTTGGACCGACCTGTACACCTTTACCGATGAACCGCAGTATCCGATCGATTACGAGATGGCCAACCACTTCGTCGCCACCCACCCGAAATCCCATTTCATCCAGAACCTGATGGCCATCCGGCGCACGGCCACGGGGCGGACCTACGTGATGAACGGCGACTTCGCCACCGAGTCGGCAACCGGCACCGTCAAGCACCCGATCGAGGGCCCGGAAGCCTTGCGGGCGTTACTGGCGACCGAGTTCGGCATCGTCCTGCCGGCGGGCCCCCTGTCGCCGAGGGCATGGGCCGACACGGTGTAAACGCGCCCAATGCCTGCGACGGCGCGACCACCCACGCACCCGGTGGCGCCCGTGCCGCCGCTTGGGACGACCCTCCGCAATCCGTTTAATGACTGCGACTCGGTCGTCGGCTCAAAGACCATCCCCGGCGGCGGCATCGGCGAGGACCTGCGCCCGGTCCTGCGGCACCCGGCCGGCCGGGATCGTCGGATCCCCGGCCAGCAGCCGGACCAGCATGGGCGCCTTGTCGGCGCCGGCCATGACCCAGAGGATCGCCCGGGCCCGGGCCAGCATCGGATAGGTCAACGTCAGGCGGGCGCAGCCCTGATACGGCCCGGTCGGGGTGACGTCGGCCCCGGTAACCGCCAGGGCGGGATCCCCGGGGACCAGGGAGGCCGTGTGCCCGTCCGCCCCCAGGCCCAGATGCACCAGATCGAGGACGGCCGGACGGCCGCAGACGGCCGCCAGGGTCTCGGCATATTGTTTGGCGGCGGCCTCCGGATCGGCCAGGGTGACGGGCATGGCATGCAGGTGGACGCCGGTGGCCGCGCCGGCGAAGGCCGCCTGCACCTGGACCCAGTTCCGGTGCGGATCGCCGTCGGGGGCGATCCGTTCGTCCACCTGAAAGAGATGGATCCGCTCCCAGGGCAACACCAGGCGGGCAAAGGCCCGCAACATCGCCCCCGGGGTACTGCCGCCACTCACGGCCAGGCAGCAGCGGCCCCGTTCGGCGACGGCCGTCCGGGCCGCCTGGGCCAGCAACGCCGCCCCCCGTTCGGCCAGGGCGCCCGCATCCGCCACACGAGTCACCTGCATCAGTGGGTTTCCGGGGCCAGCCAGTGGCCTTCACCCTGCCAGACGTCGATCGCTGCCTTCGGTCCCCAGGAGCCTTGTTTGTAGAGGTGCACGGCTGGCGGGGCATCCACCACCGGCTGCACGATGCGCCAGGCCTCCTCGACGCCGTCCTGCCGGGCAAAAAGCCGGGCATCGCCATCCATTGCATCTCCCAGCAGGCGCTCGTAAGGACCGCCATTCTCCTCGTCGGGCGTCTGGTTCAGCGAGAGATCCACCGGGCGGGTGAACATGCGGTCGCCGGGCTCCTTGACCTGGACACGCAGGGTGATGGCGTCATCGGGGCCGAGGCGGAAATGCAGCCGGTTCGGCTCGGGCGGCGTGCAGTCCGCATCGGAAAACAGCAGCCGGGGCGGGGCTTTGAACTCGATGATCGCCTCGGTGATGTTCTCGTGCAGGCCTTTGCCGGCCCGGATGTAGAAGGGCACACCGGCCCAGCGCCACGAATCGATCTCCAGTCGCAGGGCGACAAAGGTCTCGACATCCGACTCCGGGGCCACGCCCGGCTCCTTGCGGTAGCCACCATATTGGCCCCTCACGACGCTGGCCGGATCCAGGGCCTTGATGGCCCGGAAGACCTTGCGTTTTTCGTCCCGCCAGGCGTCCGCATCGTCGGCGACGGGCGGCTCCATGGCGAGCAGACCGAGGATTTCCAACAGGTGGTTCTGGACCACGTCCCGCAGGGCCCCGACACCCTCATAAAACGGCCCCCGGCCGTCGACGCCCTTTGCTTCGGCCATCGTGATCTGCACGCTGCTGATGTAATGGCGGTTCCAGACGGGCTCCAGGATGGTATTGGCGAACCGGAAGACCATCAGGTTCTGGATCGGTTCCTTGCCCAGGAAGTGGTCGATCCTGAAAATATCCGCCTCGCCAAAGGCGTCGTGAAGGACGGCCCCGAGGTGACGGGCACTTGCCAAATCGCGGCCGAAGGGCTTTTCAACGACGACCCGTGCATCCCGATGCAGGCCGACGTTGCGCAGGCCACCGACGACAAGCTCGAACTGGTCCGGCGGGATGGCCAGGTAATGCAGGGGCCGGCTTTCGGGTTGGATGAGTGCGGCCAGGGCGGCAAACGTCGCCGGCTCGTCGTACCGTCCGGAGACGTACTGGATGCTGGCCAGGAGCCGTTCGAGGACGGCCTTGTCGACTGTTTTGACGGTCCGGTGGATCGACTCCCGGGCGTAGTCCCGCAATTGTTCGACGGTCCAGGGCCGGGAGGCGACCCCGATGACGGGCATCCCCAGCTGGTCCTGCCGTTCCAGGTGATAGAGGGCGGGGAAGATCTTTTTGGCGGCGAGGTTGCCGGTGGCCCCGAAGAAGACGAACGCGCCGGAGCGCGTGCCGCTCACTGCGCCAGTCCTTCGGCGGCCGCAGACACGGGCCCGATCGCCGGGCCGGAAGGCACCGCATCACCGGCCACGACGGCCGGATGGACGGCATGACCGCCGAACTGCTGACGCAGGGCGGAGACGACTTTCATGGCCGGCGACTCGACCTGCCGGGAGGCAAACCGGGCAAAGAGGGCGGAACTGATCACAGGCAGGGGCACGGCCAGGCGGATCCCCGCCTCCACCGCCCATCGGCCTTCGCCCGAGTCCGAGGCGTAGCCCGTCAGCCTCGACAAGCCGGGATCCTCGCCGACGGCCTTGACGAGCAGGTCCAGCAGCCAGGAACGGACGACGCTGCCGTGGCGCCAGACCGCCATCGCCGCCGGCACGTCGAGGCCCATGTCGGATGCCGTCAGCAGCTCGTAGCCTTCGGCATAAGCCTGCATCAGGCCGTACTCGATGCCGTTGTGGACCATTTTCGTGAAATGGCCCGTGCCGGCCGGTCCGACATGGGCAAAGCCATCCTTCTGGGCCAAGGCGTCAAACAGGGGCCGCAGGTGGGCGATGGTCGCGGCATCGCCACCGGCCATCAGGCAATAGCCCTCCGCCAGGCCCCAGACGCCGCCACTGGTGCCGCAGTCGACGAAGCCGATGCCCTTTTCAGCCAGCATGGCGGCCCGTCGCTGGGAGTCGCCGTAAAAGCTGTTGCCGCCGTCGATGACGATGTCCCCCGGGGCCAGTCGGTCGGCCAACTCGGTGATCACGGCCTCGGTGGGCTCGCCGGCCGGGACCATCGCCCAGACGATGCGGGGCGCCGGCGTCAGGGCGGCGACGAGTTCGGCCAGGGATTTGACGTCCGTCTCGGGCTTGAAGATGTCGAAGCCGACCACCTGATGATCATGGCGCCGCCACCGCTCGGCCATGGCGCCACCCATTTTACCGAGACCAATCAGACCTATCTGCATCGGGCCACTCCTGTCGTTGAAAAGGAAGGCCGCGTATCGCTGGCGGCTCCCGGATTGCCACCATAGAGCGTATCGCGATAAGTACTCGGTCGCACCTACTGCGATACACCCTCCTCACCCTGGGAGCCGCTTTCCGACACGTGCGTGTCAGTTCGTTGTCGGGTGCGCATCCGGCCTCGACAGGCAAGCGCAAGCTTCCCCATAATGGATTTAGCGCTTATTCCGGTAGGTACTCGGTCGCACCGACTGGAATAGGCTTTTATCCGATGCCCGACAGGGGACCTGCCATGCGCCGACGTTTGCTGCTGGCCCTCGCCGTGACCGCCCTTGCCGTGACGCTGCCCGCCGGGGCCGAAGTCGCCCAGGCCGACACGGACATCACCCTGGTGCCTGACAGCACGGGCCGCTTCACGGCGGCCCTCGTCACCGAGGTCGTCACCCTGGCCCCCGACAGGCGGGATGCTCCCCTGCGCCTCAGCCAGACCCTGGCCCTGGGGTCCAGCCGCATCGACAGGCCGATCGTCGTCGGCGCAGATGGTCAGCCCCTGCCATCGGATTTTGACCGGATGAGCGGCAAGCTCTACTGGCGCCTGCCGGCCACCGAGGCCGGGCCCGTCACCGTCCGCTTCCGGGCCAGCCCCGCGGTCCAGGAAACGGTCCGGGGCAACCGGCTGGGGCTCGATTGGCTGTCCCGCTGGGAGGGCCCCGTCGCCGCCCGCACGGCGACGATCCACTTTCCCCAGGGCTTCGTGCCCCAAAACATCACCAGCACCTGGGATGCCATCGAGGCGGCCCGGCCCGTACAGCAGGTGGCCATCGGGGTGCAGGCCCTGCAGATCGACCTGACGCAAGGGCCGGCCGATCCGCTGGTCATCGCCTTTACGCCAAAGCTGGTCACCTTCGCCACCGTGCTTTACGCCTTGATCGGGGCCCTGTTCCTCCTGCTGGCCCAGACGGCCATGCGGCTGGTCCGGGTGCCCCACCTGTTCCGGGCGGACCTGCGCGATCCGACTCCGACGGAGTTGGCCCTCCTCTGCGGCTCGGCGTCCCAGGCCATGCTCATCGCCCACCTGGATCTGGAGTTGCAAAACGGCCTGCTGCGGGGCGGCGGGGACTTTGAGACGGTCCAGGCCGACGCCACCCACGAGCCTTGCCAGCAGTTCATCCTCGCCTATTACCAGGTGCCCCGGGCCCTGCGCGGCTTCTTCCGGGAGGGCTGCGTGCATTATCAGGCGGCCGTCGATGCGGCCCGCCTGGCCCTGTATCGCAAAGGCCTGTTCAGGGACGTGACCGAGCGGCGGCAGTGCGGCTGGGACCTGCTGGGGTATTGGGCGGTGACGACGGCGTTTCTTGCGTTGATCGTCTTCGCCATGCGCCCCTGGGGCCAGGACTGGGTCGCGCCCTGGCTCACGGGCGGCGGCATCGTCTTACTGGCCTATCTGGCTGTGCCCGTGGCCTTTTTGCTGCAGGACCCGATCACTCCCCTGGCCACGGCCAAGATCCGCAAATATGAGACCCTGCTCGCCGAAGGCCTGCACACGCGGGACGAGGCCCGGGGCTATCGTCTGCAACTGGTCTACGGTGCCGCCTACAAAGGGATCGACTGGCTGGAGGGCGCCCTGCCTGCCGACCAGATCGCCGTCTACCAGTCCGTGCTGCGCCCGACACCATTCTGGGCGGATGAGCCGACAGTGGCCTTCCACAGCGCCATCGGGGGGTAAATGGCGATCCCATCACGACCGTTAAACAAGGTTTAGCCAGGCGCTCGGCGGGTATGACACAAGGGATCCACCGTTATCCGTCATCGTCCCTGGCGAGCGGCGCCTGCCCCGAGGGCGGCACGCGCTGCCCCGGTCAAGCCCATCCCCTTTCACCCTGCGGGAGGTCACTGTGTTGTGGCGTTGGATCAGGCAATGGCAACGGCGCTGCCGGCGGCGGGAGGCGCTCGTCATTCCGCATCCGACCCGGCGGACCGTGCCACCGCCCGTTGCCGTCGGGCCCCCGGCGACTGTGGCCATGAAACCACCGCCCGTCCTGGCAGCCGAAGCCCCGATCCCCCGGGACACGCTCTCGGCGATGGTCCTGGGTCACGACATTCTGCGCAAAGCCACCTTCACCGGGGAACGGGTCTCGCCGACGGCGCTGTTCGGACCGACGCTGCCGGCCGCACAGGAAGGCAGTGAGCGGGGCTTTCCGAACAGCCGCTGAGGCAGGTCGCCGGACTGCCCGGCTTAAGAGACTCTTTTAATCAATGAGACCGAGCCTGGCGCAGCCATGCGGTGCCAGGCTCGGTCTCATTGATTAAAAGAGTCTCTGAGCAATCCCTCACCGACGTGGTATACGGAAGGGATGACGAGTGCCAATGACCCCTTGATGCAAGCGATGATCACCCTGATCGAGACGGAGCCCGTACGCGAGGCGCTGGAGTCGGCATCGCCGCTCATCCGGCGGTTTGCCGTGACGTCGGGCGAGTCCGGATTCGCCGACTTTGCCGACAAGATCGACCTCGTCCTCGTCCAGGCCCCGCCGCTCGGGCCCCGCAACTCCCTGACCGCCCGGGCGTTGGAGGTGCTGCTCGATGACCTGCGGATGGCCGCCGTCACGATCCTCAAGGCCGCCGTCGGGGTCTATACGCCGGAAGAGGCCGATCGGCTGATCGCCGAGACGACCATCGGCAAGATGAACCGTAAGGACGACGAGAGCGACTGGTACGACACAGGAGATTGTCCTGCCGCACCCGAATGACGCCGAACCCCGGATCATGCACCAAAACGGTCCGGTTGGCAGCCATCCCCGCCACCCCGAAGGACAGGATCATCTGAGTGTGACCGTTGTGGCTGTACACGACGGGAAAACCAGCCCCATAGGCCCGATCGAGGAAAACCCGCTGGGTATCCGAGGTGGCCGCCCCCAGGAGATCCGGGAACCCCGGCGTCCGACTCGGCGGCCTCGACGAAGTCGTAATGGTCCAGGCGGCGAACCTCTGGGACTCCGGACGCGGGGATCACCGCCGATGACCAGGTATCGACCTGCGCCTCATAAGCGTAGGGCAAAAAAAGCCGCTAAAAAAGCCGGCCCGAAGGCCGGCTCAGATGCAAGCGCTAAAAACTAGTGCTTGGCGGCGGGCTGCGAGCCGGCCTTCTTGTCGTCGGCCTTCGGCTTGGCGGCGGCATGCGTCGTCGTGTTGGTCGTCGTCGTCGTCGTGTTGGCGGCGTACGTGGCACCCAAACGCTCAGCGGAAACGCGCAGGACGTAGGCCTGGTCGTTCAGCTTCTTGGACTGAGCAAGCATGGACTTGGACTTGGCGGCATCAGCCTTGGCAGCCCTGGCCTGGCCGGGGAGCTTGATGGACTCCTGCTTCAGGTCATACGCCTTTTTGGCGTTGGCCGTGGCGGCAGCCGTGGGCTTCTTGGCTTCGGTCTTGACTTCGGTCTTGGAAGTCGTGGTGGTCTTCACTTCCGTCTTGGCAGGCGCATGGGCGTCGGCCTTATGGTCCATCTTGGCGTCGGCCTTGTGGTCCATCTTGGCTTCGGTCTTGACAGGAGCGGTATTGGGCTTCGGGGCCTCAGCAGCCACGGCAGCACCCATCACACTAAAGGTGGCGGCAATGGCGAGGGCAACGATCTTCTTCACAGGGGGAATCCTCTCGATTGGCAGTTGGGACTTCTGCAGTTACGTATCACGCCCATCGCCGTCCCAGTGCATCGGGCTTTGGGTACTATGCGTCAACTGCCGTCCCCATGCAAAGGGCCACCGGTTGACTAAAAAGTTACGACATACGAACAGCGGAAAAGTTCCCAGCCGTTTCAACGCGCTGGATCCAGCCGTTTGCCACCGGCCGAGCGATGCTGTGCGGCGGGGTGCCGCCGGAGTCAAAAAGTATCGGGGCGGCCGGTCCGGCAGCTATCGACCGTTCGCTGTAGCGGTAAACCGGGCGCTGGCCGAATTGTCGTAGGACCAGCTGTCCGGCGTCAGCAGCTCGGTCAGCTGGCTGCCGGCGAGGCGGCAGAACGACACCCGTTTGGCGGTACTGCCCTCCAGATCGATCCGACCGAACTCCGCCCAAACACACGGCAGGGCAAACCCCTGGGCCTGATCCAACATCACAGCGGCCACAGGCTGACCATCCTGGGTGGCGGGGATCCCGCGGGATTCGAGGACGGTCATGAAGGCCAGGGCCTCGGGGTCGGTCGCAAACCCCACCCGGGCCACTTCGCCGTCCGCACAGTAGGTGTTGTTGGGGACGATTTCGCCAAACTGGGCCAAACCGCCCGGGAACGCCTGGCTCAGCGCATCGCAGCGGATGATGACCGAGATACCCTCGACAAGAATGGACATGCACTCACTCCCACTGATTGATGGCGGACCGGCCGATCGGCAGGTGGCTCGCCGGCGTCCGTCCCATTTTAGCTGTAGCGTGGCAACGGTCTCAATCAACGATCGTCCGGGGAATCACGGGACAGGCCACCGGACCGGGTGGGTCACGGACGCCGGCGGTGGCGCAGTCGGTCGAGACTGAGCGGGCCGGCCCCGTGGGTGGCCAGGAACGCAAAGATCAAGGCGTAGAGCAGCGCCAACTCGCCCTTGTTCTGGATCGGCCAGAGTCCTTGCGGGGCATGGACCATCAGGTAGGCGACCACCATCTGGCCGGTCAAGATGAATGCCACCGGCCGGGTGAGCAGACCCAGGATGAGCATCACGCCGCCCACCGTTTCCAACACACCGGCCAGCCCCATCAGGGACATCAGCGGCACCGGGGTGGCGTTCGTGATCCAGCCGAACAGCTTGACCAGCCCATGCTCGAGAAACAGACACCCGGCGCCGATGCGCAGCACGGCGTGGGCGGTGGGCGCCAGGGAATCCAGGATCCCCGACAGGCCGGACTGCTGCGTCTTCGGGGCGTCGTCACGTCTGGACATGGTCCCTCCGTTATCCTCGGGCCATACGGCCAGTTCACCCTGTGGCGCCACATCAACAGTTACACGTTGCGCAACAAAACTCAATATTTAACCAAATCCAGAGCCGGCCCAATCCGGCCATGCGACCCGATCGAACGCCGTCCCGGCAGCCGGATCCGGGGCCGCGGGTCGCGGAGCGCCTCCGGTACGATGACGCCAAACACGGACGGCACTGGACGATCCCGCCGACCCAGACCGGGTGACGTAAGGAGCAGGATGAACGAGCGGAAACCACTGGACGGGGCGGCCGTCGTGATCATGGTGGTCCTGTGTATCGCCTGGGGCCTGCAACAGGTGGCCATCAAGGTGGCCGCACCCAGTCTGGCGCCCGTCGTCCAGATCGCCTGGCGCTCAGCCATCGCCGCAGGTCTGGTCTATGGTCTGACGCTCTGGCGCCGGGAGACCTTCAGCCTGCGGGACGGCACCCTCTGGCCCGGCATCGCCGCCGGGGTGCTGTTCACAGGTGAGTTCCTCTGCGTGTCGCTGGGACTGGGCCATACGTCGGCCTCACACATGGCCGTCTTCCTCTATACGGCCCCGATTTTCACGGCCCTGGGCCTGCACTGGCTCGTGCCGTCGGAACGGTTGCACGCCCGCCAATGGGCCGGCGTCCTGGTGGCCTTCGGTGGCATGGCGCTGGCATTTGCCGACGGTCTGGGGGCCCCGGCCGGGACCTTGGCCGACACCCTCTACGGTGATGCCCTCGGCGGGCTGGGGGGACTTTCCTGGGCGGCGACGACGATCCTCATCCGCAGGTCCACCCTGTCCGAAGCCCCACCGACCCAGACGCTCCTGTATCAGCTGGTGGTCTGTACGGTGCTGCTGCTCGTCATTGCGGGCAGGGCGGCTTGGCCCGGTGCCGTGACGATGACGGGGATTGCCTGGGCAAGCCTGTTGTTCCAGGCCGTGCTGATTTCCTTCGTCAGTTTTCTGGCCTGGTTCTGGATGATGCGGCGTTACCTCACCGCCCAGCTCTCCGTCTTTTCGTTTTTGACGCCGTTATTCGGCGTGACCTTCGGCGTGCTGTTGCTGCATGAGCCGGTCGGGACCTGGTTCATCGCCGGGGCGGGCCTGGTCCTGGCCGGTATCTGCCTGGTGAACCGTCGCCCGCCGGTGACCGTGATCAAGGGCGAACCGTCGCCATCATGACGTGAAGGGCCCCCGCCATGACTTGGCGGACGGCCGGGTTTGCGGTGGGTGATTCCAGGTTGGCGGTGCGGTGGGCCTCGGCGATCGTCGTCAGTCGGCGGGCCAGGGTGCCGGGCTTGAGGGCGTGTGCGTGGGTGGAGAGATACACGGCGACGGCTACCGGCGAGGCCGGCAGAGTGGGCAGGCCCAGTTCCGAGCACCAAGTGGCGAAATGCTGTCAGTCGGCCGTATCGGCCCTACGTGTGTTCTCGGCTTTGTTGTGCAGGGCGTAGGTATGGGCCTACTGCAGGGCGTCCGCGAGGCTTTCGGGGAGTGGGGTTAAATCGTTCAAGAGAGTAAGATTGCCGGCACTGATAGACCAAAGTAAGGCCCTAAATCTGCCCAGGTTTGACAAACCCGTCAAACCTGCCATTCTGGAAAAAGCGGAAAAATCCGAAGATGGGAGGCGGACCATGGCGATCTCGGCAAAGACGACGTTCCACAACGCACCCGACACCGAAGAAACACTGAGCCTCTCAGAGCAAAAAGAGTTCTACACGCCAGGCGAAGTGGCCAGGATGTTCGGCGTCACCGCCCGGACCGTCGCCAACTGGTGCGACTTGGGCCGGCTGCTCTACGTCTCAACCCT